>CAPBNZ010000034.1 GCA_948585895.1 uncultured Clostridia bacterium
TTAAATGGGGACAAATAAATGTCCCCATTTAAACCCGGAACCCTTGGTCCTTTAAACCTGGAACCCTTGGTCCTCCCTTAATCCTTTTCGTCCTTCTTGTTTTTTTGAAATTCAATTGTTTATAAACTTCTTTCATATAAGTCTTTAATAAAAACATCTTTTTCTTCAAAATTATCAATAAATCCTACTTTAGCCATTTGTTTATTCTCATTAATTCCTTGAATCCAAACATTCCTTTCGCCATAATAGATATCAAATTTTTCATCATTATTTAAAATTATATTCATTCTTTCCAAATCCATAAACTAAACCTCCTTATATCATTATTAAAAGTATATCCATGAAAAATAAATTTATAACAAATTTGACTTATATTTTTTTTTAAGGTAAAATAACAGAGCCAAAAGGAAATTAAACTTTTATCACAGTTAAAAGGAGGAAATTTTATGAAGATACGATACAAAGATAAAATTATAGAAGTAGAAGAACAAATAACCATACAAGACTTATTCGAGGAAGAAATAGAAAAAAGGAAATATCCTGTTATAGGAGCAATTTTTAATAATCAATATGTAAATTTAAGTTATGTGCTAAAGGAAGAAGGAGAAGTTAAATTAATTGATATTTCTTCTAAAGAAGGAACTAAAATTTATAGAAGAACGATTATTTACATTTTAGGGAAAGCATTAGAAAAAGTATGTCCAAACAGAAAGATGATTGTAAATTATCAGTTACCAAATTCTATGTTTTGTGAAATAGAAGAAATGAAAATTACAGAAGAGCTAATACAAGAGTTAAATAATGAAATGCACCAGATTGTAAAAAAAGATTTAGAGATAAAACAAGTCATTATGACACGAAAGGAAGCGGAAAGATTCTATCAAGAAAATGATATATCAAAAGGAAGATTGCAATTGGATTTACAAGATAACAAAGAAATTTTTATGTATTATTGTGAAAACTATTACAATTATTGTTATGGAACGATTGCGAATCGAACAGGTGTTACAAAGATATTTGAAATTATAAAATATGATGACGGATTTTTAGTAAGATACCCTAGTTCATCAAAACCAGAACAATTACCTAAATTAATCCAAACAAAAAAATTAGCTTGGGCATTAAATGAATATGACGACATTCACAAAATTTTAGACGTTAATACAGTATATAAATTAAACAAAGCAGTTGAAGAAGATACTATTCAAGATATTATTATGTTAGATGAAGCATTACATGAAAAAAAGATTGCTAATATAGCAGATGAAATAGCAAAAAGTAGAAATGTAAAAATGGTATTAATAGCAGGACCATCTTCATCTGGAAAAACAACCTTTGCACAAAGATTAGGAATCCAGTTAAGAATCAATCGAATAAAACCAGTAACTATTTCTGTTGATAACTATTTTGTAGAAAGAAAAAATACACCAAGAGACAAAAATGGAAACTATGATTTTGAATGCATTGAAGCAATTGATTTAAATTTATTTAATGACCATTTAACAAGATTGTTAAATGGGGAAGAAGTGGAAATACCAGAATTTGATTTTCATGTTGGAACCAAAAGATACAATGGCAAAAAGTTAAAATTGGAATCAGACCAAGTATTAGTAATTGAAGGAATTCATTGCCTAAATGATAAATTAACCAGTAAAATAGAAAAAGACCAAAAATATAAAATATATATCAGTGCATTAACTGTATTAAATATGGATCGATACAATAGGATTTCAACAACAGATACAAGGCTAGTAAGAAGAATCGTAAGAGATTATCAATTTAGAGGATATGATGCAAAGCATACAATTGCTACTTGGCATATGGTAAACAATGGAGAGGAGAAAAACATATTTCCATATCAAGAAGAAGCCAATAGCATCTTTAATACGTCTTTAATTTATGAATTAGGAGTATTAAAAGGCGTAGTATTGCCATTACTACAAGAAATTAAGCAGGAAGAACCAGAATATGCTGAAGCCAAAAGGTTAATGGATATGCTAAAATACTTTGAGACAATACCAGCAGAATATGTACCAACTAACTCATTGCTAAAAGAATTTTTAGGTGGAGGCAATTTTAAGTATTAGGGAGAGAAATATGCAAAAAGGAAATTTTGTTGAAATTGATGAAGAATTTATATGTGACAATTGTGGAAAAGAAGTACCAAAATTAGGATATTCTTGTAGAAATCACTGTCCACATTGTTTGCATTCTAAACATGTAGATAAAAATCCAGGAGATAGAGAAGAACAATGCCACGGAGATTTAGAACCTGTTAGTTTAGATTTAGATGGAAAAAAGGGATATGTAATTATTTTTCGATGTAAAAAATGTGGTGCAATTCGAAGAAATAAAGCAGCAAAGGATGATAATATAGATGTAATCATTGATTTAAGTAGAAAGCAAATCTAAAAGAAGTTAAGTAAATGTAACAAATTGCCAAAAAGTTTATCCTTTTTGGCAATTTAAAGCTATTAATTTGCTTAAATTTGTCGATTTAAGTTTCCATTGGTATATAATTTTCCTTCTAAACGTTTTCCATCTTTTATTGTTTCAACAATCGAATTAATTTCTGAAATGTTTTCCTCTAAAATGTCAATTCTAGCATAGTTAATAGAAAAATCTTGAGGAGAAATTGAAGTGATTTTGCTATTATATAATGTAGTTACTGTTTGAATATTATCGGGTATAAGCGGAAAATTCATATTTAGTCTGTCTTTTAAATAGTAAGAATGATTGCTTTGACAAGGAGCATTACAAGCAGGAAAACATTTATCTGTTTCACCGAAGTAAACAATAATTCATATTAAGTAAAGGAATTCTTCCATATACAATTAATTCTTTTTGTAAGTAATTATAATCGCATAAGGAATGAATGGTACTTTTATCCAATTCTGGTGATAAAGTAAAGCGACTAATTCCTAGTCTTTTTAATGTCAAAACAGTATGAGAGTTAGAAACATTAAAAGTATAATTCGTAACTAATTTAAAATACTTATCTAAATCAGTAAATAAATCATTTAATAATTTAATATTACAGATATTAGAAATTACAAAACCTCTAATTTCATATTTTTTAACGGAACTTTCAGCATTAGCAAAAAATAAATTTTTATAATTTCCCCTAATAATAGTTGGCATATAAATATAAGTGTCAAAATTTTTACTTAAAACTTTTAATATCTTTTCATATTTTTTATTCACAAAGAATTTTAAAGGGATATAAATATTATCTATTTCATGGCTTAATTTAGAATAATCAAAATTAAGATTGATATAATTTAATAAAACAGATATTTTAACAGATTGCATTTTGGCAAAATCTTTATCATTTTTTACATAATTTCTCATATTGGATAATATATTATCTTTCATTGGATAAAGATTATTAGTAGTAGAAGGTTCTTCTGAGCAATTTCGAAAACAATGGGAAATTGCATAATCTTGGACTTGTTCAAGAGACTTTCTACGAAGTTCATTTAAGCTACTTAATTTAGAAATAAAAACATTATCATCTAAATCAATCTTAATATGTTTGAAATGATAAGGAGTAGAAGCGGTTTTGCTTATTTGATTTCTTATCGTTTCTTTTTCTAAAGGTTTATTTTTAGCATCAATAGGTAGTACATTTAATTCATATTGAATGTTTAAATTACGATATAGTTTGATAGAATTAGCAGGTGTAATGTGAATGGAAATAGGTAAACCTTTTTTAACAGTAACTTTGCAGTTTAAAGGTATTTTTCTATTTTCTTTTTGGTAGCTATTTTTAGCAAAGGAAGATAATTCTTTAGAAGACATTTTATAAATTTTATCATTGCAAGAAATATTTCCTTTCATTCTTCCAATTGTAACCACTTGACCAATGCTGGTTTCTAAAATATTCTTGTCATTTTCCATCAGTTCAGAAATAGTATAGGAACCAGTTTCATTTTCTAAGGAAATAGTATCACCAATTTGAATAGGTTCTCTTAATTTTACAGTAAGTAATCCTCTATTTTTATTGTAACTCTGCACGTTACCTAAAAATAAGCCCATATTATTAGGTTTTTCTTTAAAAACTAAGTTTTTGTTTGGTTCATTATCCAAATGTCCAGAAGAAGACATACCACGATTAAACACTTGTAATAATGCTTTTTTATCAGACTCTTCCACTATATAAGGATTATTTGACAGAGCTAAGTTTAGATATTTTCTATAAATTCTGGTAACAGTTGCCACATATTCAGGAGACTTCATTCTACCTTCAATTTTTAGGCAATTCACACCTGCTTGTATAAAAGCAGGAATGTAATCCAGACTACATAAATCACGAGTGCTAAGCAGATAACCAGAGTTAATTTTTTTATTATTTTCAAATAAGTCATAAGGAAGTCTACAAGGCTGAGCACATTTTCCACGGTTTCCAGAGCGACCGACCTATCATACTAGAAAAAAGACATTGTCCAGAATAAGAAATGCATAAAGCACCATGTGCAAAACATTCAATTTCAATATTTGTATTTTTACAAATATAATCAATTTCATCAATAGAAAGTTCACGTGCAAGTACCACTCTTTTAAATCCAAGTTCTTGTAATTCCAAAGCACCATTTAAGTTATGGACAGTCATTTGTGTACTGCCATGAATTGGTAAATCTGGAAAGGACTTAATTAATTGGTTTGCGAATCCTAAGTCTTGAACAATAATACTATCGATGCCATATAGGTAAGCGGTTTTTGCTATATGAAAAGCAACATCAAATTCGTCATTTTTGATAAGAGTATTTAAAGTTAAATTAGTTTTTACACCACGAATTTTAGCATAATGAATGGCTTTTTTTAAATCCTCTAAATTAAAATTATGAGCAAAAGCCCTAGCACTAAACATATCAGCCCCAAAATAAACACTATCTGCACCATTTTGAACAGCAGCTTTTAAACATTCAAAATCACCAACAGGTGAAAGTAATTCTATCATTATAAATTTCATTCCTTTCTCACTTGGCTTTAAAGGCACACGTAGTTATAAAAGAAATATTCCTTTATAACTACATTCCTTTTTTCATTTATATTGTATCATAAAAATGGAAGAAAAAGTAGAAATAAATAGAAATTTAGTTGACGAAAAAAAAGCCAAATGATACAATGAACATATTAGAGAAATAAGGGAGGAATTAGTAATGCAAGCAAAAGATCAAACAGAAGAAAAAATCAAAAAAATTCAAAACGTATTATGTATTATTATACTTAGTTGTTGCATTTTATTTGGATTATTAAGTGTTGAAAATCAGGCAGTTGATGAACAAACTGAAAATAATCCAACAAATGAAGTAACAGGGAAACAAGACAATGGAGAAAATCAAACAAATCAAAGTAACATCATTCCAGAAGAGACAAACAACAACAATAGTAATACATCAACCAATCAGCCGAAAGCAACTCCTATACCATCTAATGTAGGAGGAAATAATAGAAATCCAATTAATAGAACTGTAGCAAAATCAGATAATGCAAATTTAAGTGACTTAGGTATTACACCACATGATTTCTCAGGTTTTAAATATGCAATAACTTCTTATGAAATTACAGTGCCAGAAGACACAGAATCGGTAGTAGTTTATGCAAAAGCACAAGATGGAAAAGCACAAGTAGCAGGAACTGGAGAAAAAAAGTTAGAAAAAGGTGAAAATAAAATAGAAGTAATTGTTACAGCAGAAAGTGGAAACAAGAAAGTGTATACAATTAATATTATTCGAGAAATACAACAAGAAGAGGAACAACAAACAAATGAAGAAGAAAATCAAATAAATGGATTAGTTAAACTAAAAATTGGAAACCTAAGTCTATCTCCGCAATTTACCACAGATATATATGAATATACAGTAAAATATATAGGTGAAGATACTAAATTAAATATTAAGGCAGAGCCTACTAATGATAATTATGTTGTCGAAATAGTTGGAAATGAAAACCTAAAAGAAGGAGAAAACATTATTACAATATTAGTATCAAAAGAAAATGGAGATAATGTAGCAACTTATCAAATCACAGTAAATAAAAGTTTAGTAGATGAAGAAGCGATAGCAAGGGAGGAAGCACAAAAAATGGAACAACAAAAAAAAATAATATTAGTAAGTGTAATAGTAGGTATTATTATTTTAGCAATTATAGTATTTGCAATAATAAAACGTAGAAAAAATAGAAGACTAGCAGAAGAATTTGAAGAAGACTATTATGATGAAGAAGATTATGATAAACAAAATTCAATGAATTATGAAGAAAGCATAGAAGAAGAATATTATGATGACTATGAAGAAGAGCAAATAGAGGAATTACCAAAAGAAGAGTTAAAGAAAAGATTTTTTGATAAGGATAAAGAAGAATATGCTGAACAATATGAAGAAATAAAAAAGAAAAAACATAAAGGGAAAAGATTCAAATAAAAAAGAAAACTCCCTTAGTTAGTATAAGGGAGTTTTGCTTCTAGAAAAGGATTAGCAACATCCTCCTCTATTACCACCACAACAACAGCAAATTAATAATATAAGGATTATAATCCAGCAACAATCATCACCAAATCCAAATCCGCATCCTCTATTTTCTGGCATAGTCTAGACCCCCTTTCATAAAGAAATATGTTCGATATCATTTTTCTTTTGTTTGTTTTCCTTTGTATGATATATAATATGTGGAAGGCAGAAATGTGTTACAAAAGAATAAAAAAATTTTAAAAATGACCACAAACAATGGAAGAGTAAGATGGTAGGTATTATCATATGCATGATGAAACAAGGAAAAAAGCAATAAATTTGAATATAGATAATTTAATAATCTTACAAGATGGAGACATTTTAAATTTGTAAAAGTATTAGATTAAAAATTATGGTAAAATAAAAAATTTAGACCTTGAAGTAGAATACGCAAGGTCTTTCTTATTGTATAGAAAAATATATTTTCAGGAAATTTCTATTAGGTTTTCGCAGAAGAAAAAAACACATTTTTCCATTTATACAATTAGTTAAACCATTATTTAAATTTTTATATATTTGCTTTTATCCTATAAAAAAATATGATATAATTAAAAAATCAAAGGAGAGAAAAAGGATGTCAAATAAAGCAAAAAAAGTAGAAGAAATATTTAGTGATTATAAAACAAATGCTAATATTAAATATGCAGAAGTAAAAGGATTAAATATTATAAAAAAAACCAATACATTGCAAGTCATCCTATACTTTGATGAATACATAGAAATGAAAGAAATATGGTATTTTGAAAATTTCCTAAAAGAAAGATTTCAATTTGAGAAGATTGATATCAAAATAGAATACCATCAAAACGTAGCAAAAAAATCAATTGAAAAAGAATGGAAAAACATAATAGCTTATATGTCACATAAATACCCTTTAGCTAAGCCAATGTTGCTGTTAAAAAGCAACATAGAAGTCAAAGAAAGCACCATTTGCATTAAAATGCAAATTAAAGGTGCGGATTTTTTAAAAGCCAAAAAGACAGACAAAGAATTACAAAAAACCATTAAAAACCTATTTGGTAACGAATACATAATTGATATAACAGAAAGTTTATCAGCAAAAGAAATGAATGAAATACAAGAAAACATAAAAAGACAAGAAGCAGAAATGATAGCACATATTGAGGAAGAAAATAAACAAATAAAAGAAAGTAAAGAAGAAGAGCCAGTAGTGCCAGAATATCATGATATAGACTATGCACCACCAACAGAGATAGAAGGCTATATACCAACAGAAGAAATCGAAATGACAGATAGGCAAGAGCAAGAATATATCATGGGAAAACCATCAAAAGCAAAAGAGAACCGAATGAAAATTAAAGATATAACGGCTGAGCATGGAAGAGTGACCTTAGAAGGAAGAATTGTTACAACAGATGTAAGAGAAACAAAATCAGGAAAAGGAATGATTATCTTTGACTTATATGATGGAACAGGAACCATTACCTGTAAATCCTTTGCCAAAGATTATAAAGAGGGGAAAGAAATAGTAGAAAAAATAAAAACTGCGAAAGCTATAAAAACCATTGGAAAAGCTGGATTAGATGCGTATGCAGGAGACATTACAGTAATAGCCAATAGTATTATAGAAACCAGTAGTGATGTGCCAGAATTACCAACTGAAGAAGAACAAGAAGAAACACCATTAATTTTAGGTAACACACAAAATATCACAGATGCATTGGTAAAAGTGGAAGATTTAGGGGTAGACGATGGAAAAATAGCATTGGAAGGGGAAGTAATTTTCACAGAAGATAGAACCTTAAAATCAGGAAAAACTTTATTTAGTTTTGATGTATATGATGGTACGAGTACCATTACTTGTAAAGCATTTTTAGAAAAAGAAAAAGCAAAGAAAATCATGAAAAGAATCCAAAATGCAAAAGGAGTAAAAGTAGCAGGAACAGCTCAAATGGATAGTTTTGCCAATGAATTAACAGTGATGGCGAACACTATTGTTGAAACAGAAGGACTAAAAAAACAAATAAGGCAGGATAAGGCAGAAGTAAAAAGAGTAGAATTACATATGCATACCCAAATGAGTCAAATGGATGCCATGACATCAGCTAAAGATTTAATAAAAAGAGCCATGAAATGGGGAATGAAGTCCATAGCCATTACAGACCATGGGGTTGTACAAGCATTCCCAGAGGCTCATAAAATGTTAGGGTATGACAATCCAGATATGAAGATTTTATATGGAGTAGAAGCCTATTTAGCACCTGACAAAAATGCAGCTGTTACCAATAGCAAAGGACAAGACATTGACACAACTTATTGTGTACTAGACTTAGAGACAACAGGATTTTCCGCAGTTACAGAGAAAATTACAGAAGTAGGAATTATGAAAATAAAAAATGGAGAAGTAATTGACCAATTCAGTTGTTTTGTAAATCCAGAAAAACACATTCCACAAAGAGTGACAGAGGTAACCAATATAACAGATGATATGGTAAAAGAGGCAGAAACCATTGAAAAAGTATTTCCAAAAATCTTAGAATTTATCAAGGACTCTGTTTTAGTAGCACATAATGCACCATTTGACATAGGATTTCTAAAACAAAATGCAAAGGTGTTAGGACATGAGTTTGACTATACTTATATTGATACACTAAGTTTGGCAAAAGATTTATTTCCAGACTATAAGAAATATAAACTAGGAAAAATTGCTGAAAACTTAGGAATCAAAGTAGAAGTAGCTCATCGTGCTTTAGATGATGTAGATACTACTGTCAAAGTATTTAAAGTAATGATAGATATGTTAAAAAAACGTGGGGCGAAAAAAGTAGAAGACATTGACCAAGTAAGCTGTACAGAAGAAGCCAAAAAAGAAGAATATAAAAAGTTAAAAACCTATCATGCTATTATTTTAGCTAAGAACTATATTGGATTACGAAATTTATATAAATTGGTATCACTTTCTCATTTACATTATTTTTATAGAAAACCTAGAATCTTAAAAAGTTTGTATAAAAGATATGCAGAAGGTTTAATTTTGGGAAGTGCTTGTGAAGCAGGAGAATTGTATCAAGCCATTGAACTTCGGAAAAACCGATGAAGAAATTGAAGCAATAGCAAATGACTATGATTACTTAGAAATTCAACCAATTGGAAATAACCAATTTTTAATTAGAAATGAAGTAGTAAAAGACGAAGAAGCTTTACGTGATATCAACCGAAAAATTGTAGAATTAGGAGAAAAATTAAATAAGCCAGTAGTAGCAACTTGTGATGTTCATTTTATGGATCCGCAAGATGAAGTTTATAGGCGTATTTTAGAAGCAGGACAAGGATATGATGATGCAGATAATCAAGCTCCTTTATATCTAAGAACGACCGAAGAGATGTTAGAAGAATTTAGTTATTTAGGAAAAGAAAAAGCTTATGAAGTAGTAGTTACCAATACCAATTTAATATCGGACATGTGTGACCAAATTAGTCCAATTTCACCAGAAAAATGTCCACCACATATACCAGGATGTGAACAAACGATAAAAGACATTGCCTATGAAAAAGCACATGAATTATATGGTGACCCATTGCCAGAAATTGTACAAGAAAGACTAGACAAAGAATTAGACTCTATTATTCGAAATGGATTTTCCGTTATGTACATCATTGCTCAAAAATTAGTATGGAAATCCAATGAAGATGGCTATATAGTAGGGTCAAGAGGATCTGTTGGTTCCTCTTTTGCAGCAAATATGACAGGGATTACAGAGGTAAACTCCTTGCCAGCCCATTATAGATGTCCTAATTGTAAATATTCAGATTTCACAGACTATGGTTATAAAAATGGATTTGATTTACCAGATAAAGAGTGTCCAAAATGTGGACATTTATTAGACAAAGATGGGATGGATATACCATTTGAAACCTTTTTGGGATTTAATGGAGACAAAGAGCCTGATATCGATTTGAATTTTTCAGGAGAATATCAAGCAAAAGCTCATCGATACACAGAAGTAATTTTTGGAAAAGGGACAACCTTTAAAGCGGGTACAATTGGTACAGTGGCAGATAAGACAGCATTTGGTTATGTAAGAAAATATTTTGAAGAAAGACACATACCAATGAATCGAGCAGAAACTCAAAGGTTGGCGACTGGGTGTACAGGAATCAAAAGAACAACAGGACAGCATCCAGGAGGAATCATCGTTGTACCAAAAGGAAGAGAAATCTATGAATTTTGTCCAGTACAACATCCAGCAGATGACCCAAACTCAGACATTGTAACCACACATTTTGATTATCATTCTATCGACCAAAACTTATTAAAGCTGGATATACTAGGACACGACGATCCAACCATGATTCGAATGTTACAAGATATAACAGGAAAAGACCCAACGAAAGTACCATTAGATGATAAAGAAACGATGTCCATCTTTAGCTCAACAAAAGCACTTCGGGGTGACCCCAGAGCAAATACATTCAGAGGTAGGAAGCTTTGGTGTGCCAGAATTTGGGACGAAATTCGTAAGACGGTATGTTAGTAGATACTAGACCAACTACATTTGATGAACTAATCAGAATTTCAGGATTATCCCATGGTACAGATGTGTGGTTAGGAAATGCACAAAGCTTAATTGAAGCAGGAACAGTAACTTTACAAGATGCTATCTGTTGTCGTGATGACATTATGATATACTTAATAAAGCAAGGATTGCCACCCAATCCAGCCTTCAAGATTATGGAAACAGTACGTAAAGGAAAGGCATTAAAAGACCCACAAAAATGGGCAGAATATGTAGCCTTAATGAAAGAACATGATGTACCAGATTGGTATATTAAATCTTGCGAAAAAATAAAATATATGTTCCCAAAAGCCCATGCAGCAGCTTATGTAACCAATGCCTTTCGAATTGCGTGGTTTAAAGTACATGAGCCATTAGCCTATTATGCAGCTTACTTCTCTATCCGAGCAGATGAATTTGATAGTGAATACATGATATTTGGAAAAGAAAAAGTAAAAAACAAGATGAAAGAAATTGACTTAGAAGGAAATGCAGCAACCGTTAAAGATAAGAATATGTATGCCATTCTAGAATTAGTATTAGAAATGTATGAAAGAGGATTTGAATTTTTACCAATTGACATATATCAGTCACACAGCACAAAGTTTTTAGTAGAAGAAGAGGGGATTCGTCCTCCATTAAATAGTATACCAGGACTTGGAACAGTAGCAGCACAAGGAATTGAGAAGGCAAGAGAAGAAGGAAAATTCATGTCAATTGATGATTTAAAAATACGTTCCAAAGTAGGAACATCAGTAACCGACTTACTAAAAAAATTTGGATGCTTAGAAGGAATGAGCCAAAGTAATCAAATGAGTTTATTTGGATAATGTTTATCAAGTGTCCATAGATACGAGAGATATCTATTAGAAGGTTTCTTTTACATAATAGGATATAAAATAGAAGGAGGAAGATAATGAGAACCTATTTACAGACATTACAGCCAACCATACAGAATTATTTTAAAATATTATCACCAGAAGGAATTCCAGAATTTTTATACGACTATATAGAAACACCAGAAATGAAAAAGCAAGGAGGCATTAGTGTGTCTTGTGGAACCATTTATTCTAAAATGTTTCAATATAAGTTTTGGTATTCAAGTCTAGACCATAGTGTAGCAGTTGCTTTGATTATATGGAATTTTACAAGAGATAAAAAACAAACACTTGCAGGCTTATTTCATGACATAGCAACACCAGTATTTAAACATAGTATTGATTTTATGAATGGTGATTATGAGACGCAAGAATCAACAGAAGAACTAACTACAAAAATTATCAGAGAATCTGAACAGATTATGAGTTTATTAAATAGAGATGCAATACAAATAGAAGAAGTATGTGATTATCATATCTATCCAATTGCTGATAATGATACGCCCCAATTAGCAGCTGATAGATTAGAATATACACTTTCAAATGGGTTAGGAGCAGGTGATGAGAAGCTATGGGAATTAGAGCAAGTAGAGCAAATTTATCAAAACATAGAAGTGCAAAAGAATGAAGAGAATAGAGAAGAACTAGGATTTAAAGATAAAGAAATAGCCGAAAAATTTGTATATGGGATGAGCAAGTTATCCTCTTCGTATATACAAAACAAAACTAAATTCTCAATGCAGTTTTTAGCAGATATTATGAAAAAGATGTCAGAAGCTGATTTAATTAGTAAAAAAGATTTGTATAATTTGTCTGAAAAACAAATCATAGAAAAAATTGAAAATTGTAAACAATACAATATTGATAAATGTTTTCATTTTTGGAAAGATGCTGTTAAAATAAAAGAAAGTGATATACCAGTAGCAGGAAAATATTGTGTGAAGATAAAGGCTAAAATAAGGTATATCATACCATTGGTAAAAATTCAAAATAAATCGATACGAATTAATAGAATTTCTGAAGTAGCAAATGAAGATATTCAAAAGGCCCTAAATTTCCATACTAAAAAATATGCATATTTAGATTTTGAATTTTAAATCATAAAGAAAAAGGAGAAAAGGAAATGCCTCAACAAATAACCATTAATTTTCAAGAAATATTTACCACACAAAATATTTTATTATATTTACTTACCATTAATCTTTTTGGTTTTTTTATCATGTGGTTAGACAAAAGAAAGGCTAAAAAGGGAGCTTGGAGAATTCCAGAAAAAACATTATTTATCATTACAGCTTTAGGTGGAGGAATTGGTACAATAGCAGGAATGTATACTTTTAGGCATAAAACGCAAAAAATTAATTTTGTAATAGGTTTTCCATTTATTACAATATTAGAAATTGTGGGTATTATATATTATTTTATGACAAGGTAAAAAAAGTAGTGTTTATTACAGATAAAAAGAAAATAGTTCAATTTCTTAGAAATAGGGAGATAGGACTATTTTCTTTAACTTTTTAGAAAATTGAAAATGGGTACACATAAAAAGTATCAAATATGAAAATAAAAATAAAACATTATATCAACCAAATGGAATTGTGAACAACTCGTGAACGCAAAGTAAGTAATTTTAGTTATTCACAAAGTTATCCACAGTTTCCACAGAGAAAAATAACAAGGGATAAAGAATGAAAAAGAAAAAGAATAGGAAACATAAAATAGAAAAGAAAACATAATTGTAATAAAAGCGAAATAAGATTGCAATAAAAAGATACGAAAAATAGCGAAAACGATAGAAAAAAAGGGAATTTAAGCGAAAAATACAAAAAAGTAAAGTAGAATGAAATATAAATGTAATTATTTTGAAAAAATAAAAAGTAAAAATTGGAATAGAAAAAAGAAGTAGATAGATAAAGTGTTGTGGATAAGTCAGAAGAGGAAACAAAAAATAACAAAAAAAGTAAAAATTGCATATAATAATATATCCGAAATGAAGATAAGGAGAGGAAGACAAAATGTTACACAGATTAAGAAATAGATTAAAACAAAATAGATGTTATTGTGAAACAAGCATGAGTAATCAACAAGTGAAGAAAATGATAGAGCAAGGAGGCATACTTTTAGATGTTAGAAGTCCACAAGAATTTCAAGAAGGACATTTAGAAAATGCTATCTTATTGCCAGAATATGAAATAAAAGAAAAAGCTAACAGTATCTTACCAGATAAAACGCAAACAATTATTGCTTACTGTAATACTGGACATAGGAGTCAAAAAGCAAAAAAAATGCTTCAAATGCTTGGTTATAAACATGTATATAACTTATGTAAAGGCTTAGAAAACTATGATTAGACTATTGAGGTTTTAACATTTGTATGTTAAAATGAAAAAAATGAAACAAAAGGGACAGGTCTTTTTGTTTCATAATAGGTTTAAAATGTTGAGAAAGTAATAAAAGACAGAATAAAGAAATGAAACAAAAAAGACCTGTCCCTTTTGTTTCAAAAATGGAGGAAATATGAATAATAGACAAGAACACATTAGAAATTTTAGTATTATTGCACACATAGACCATGGAAAATCGACATTAGCAGATCGATTAATTGAAATGACAGGTGTATTATCTAAAAGAGAAATGGAAAGTCAAGTTCTGGACAATATGGAAATTGAGAAAGAAAGAGGAATTACCATCAAGTCACAAGCTGTTAGAATGATTTATAAAGCAAAAGATGGACAAGAGTATACATTGAATTTAATTGATACACCAGGTCATGTGGATTTTAATTATGAAGTATCTAGAAGTTTGGCGGCATGTGATGGGGCTATTTTAGTAGTAGATTCTAGTCAAGGAGTGGAAGCACAAACGTTGGCAAATGTATATTTAGCTATTGATAATAATTTAGAAATATTACCAGTTTTAAATAAAATTGATTTACCAAATGCAAGAGTAGAAGAGGTAAAGCAAGAAATAGAAGATATTATAGGAATACCAGCAGAAGATAGTCCTTGTATTTCAGCAAAATCGGGATTAAATGTAGAACAAGTATTAGAAAGGATTGTAACCGATTTACCAGCACCAAAAGGAGAGGAAAAGGAAAAAACAAAATGTCTGATATTTGATTCATATTATGATAATTATAAAGGTGCTGTAGCCTATGTAAGGGTAATGGATGGAACCATAAAAGTTGGCGATGAAATTAAATTAATGGCAACTAACAAGACTTTTACAGTAGCAGAAACACGGCTATTTTGTGCCTGGTTCCTATATGCCAACAAATGAAATAAAAGCAGGAGAAGTTGGATATGTAGCAGCAAGCATTAAAAATTTGTCAGACATCCAGGTAGGAGATACCATTACATTAAAAAATAATCCAGTGGACGAGCCTTTAAAGGGATATAAAAAAGTAATACCAATGGTCTATTGTGGATTATATCCAATTGATGGTAGCCAATATGAAGTTTTAAAAGAATCATTAGAAAAGTTAAAATTAAACGATGCAGCCTTAGAATATGAAGCAGAAACATCAGCAGCTTTAGGATTTGGATTTCGTTGTGGATTCTTAGGATTACTTCATCTAGAAATTATCGAAGAAAGATTAGACAGAGAATTTGATTTAGGATTGATTACAACAGCACCATCTGTTATCTATAAGGTTTATAAAACAGATGGTGAGATAGTAGAACTATATAATCCAGAAGATTTGCCAAAGCCACAAGAAATTTCTTATATGGAAGAACCATTTGTAACAGCCAATATTTTAACACCAAAAGATTATGTGGGGAACATCATGGAATTATGCCAAAAAAGACGTGGCATTTATATTGACATGAAATATTTAGATGAAACCAGAGTTACTTTAGTATATGAAATGCCATTAAATGAAATTATTTATGATTTCTTTGACAACTTAAAATCAAAAACAAAAGGATATGCCTCACTAGATTATGAATTCAAAGAATACAGAAAATCAAACCTAGTAAAATTGGATATTCATATTAATGGAGAACCAGTTGATGCTTTAAGTTTTATTGTTCATAAAGATAGTGCTTATGATAGAGGAAAGAAAATGGTAGAAAAACTAAAAACAGTCATACCAAGAAAACTATTTAAAATACCAATTCAAGCAGCAGTAGGAGGACAAATTATTGCCAGAGAAACTATATCAGCTATGAGAAAAGATGTACTAGCTAAATGCTATGGAGGAGATATTACAAGAAAGAAAAAACTATTAGAAAAACAAAAAAGAGGAAAAAAGAAAATGCGTGAAATAGGAAATGTAGAAATACCACAAGAAGCATTTTTATCTGTACTTAAGTTAGATGATGAATAAATTACTCCATTAATCCCCATTGGTTCCGGGTTTAAATGGGGACATAGCAATCATTCTTACTTATTGTTAAATGTTATTTACAATGGAGTTGGAGAATTTTAAAAATCTTAGTTTCTTTTTTTAAATCAGGAAAACAAAAAATATACAATAAGGAAAAATTAATATTTATAAATTGTGTCCCCATTTAAATCCGGAACCAATGGGGATTAAAGAAGGGAAAGTTATAAAATGGGAGAAATATATAATGATCAAGTGGAAGGAAGAAATGCTGTTCTAGAACTATTAGAAAGTGGAAAGGACATTAATAAAATATTTGTAACAAAGGGAGAAAAACATGGTTCTATTTATAAAATTATAGCTATGGCTAAACAAAGTAAAGTAATAATAGTGGAAAAAGAAAGAAAGCAGATGGAAGAAATGGCACAAACACAAAATTTCCAAGGCGTTATTGCTATGGTGCCACCATTTGAATATTGTGAAGTAGAAGACATTTTGCAAGAAGCGAAGCAGAAAGAAGAAGAGCCTTTTATAGTAATCTTAGATGGAATAGAAGATCCTCATAATTTAGGCTCAATAATTAGAACAGCAGAGACAGCAGGAGTTCATGGGATTATTATTCCTAAGAGAAGAGCAGCAGTGGTAAATAGCACAGTTAATAAGGTGTCAGCAGGGGCAGTACAACATATGAAAGTAGCCAGAGTAACAAATATATCAGATACTATAGAAGAACTAAAAAAAGCAGGGCTTTGGATTTGTGGTACAGATATCAATACTTCTGTTGATTATTATAATCAAGATTTAACAGGACCAATTGGAATTGTAATAGGAAACGAAGGAAGTGGAATTAGCCAAAAAGTGAAAAAAAATTGTGACTTTTTAGTTAAAATTCCAATGAAAGGAAAAGTTACTTCATTGAATGCTTCTGTTTCTACAGGAATTATTGTATATGAGGCAGTAAAACAAAGAAAAAAATAAACCTAAATATCTTGATAAAATAATGACAAAGCGATATAATAAGGCAGTATTTAGGAGGAAAGATAGAATGATGCCAAGAAAAAAGAAAAGAACGATTATAATAGTATCCATTATATTGGTGGTAGTAATCATGGCAGTTACACTAATTTTATTGTATATCAATACAGACATGTTTAAATCCAATTCAGAACTATTTACAAAGTATATAGGACAAAATGTTGAAAATATGGAAGTATTTTATAGTGAGATTGGGAAAAGTGAATATAATGAGTTATTGAAAGAAAATCAATATACAGCACAAACACAAGTAAAGATAAATTATGTGGAAAATATTGGGACAAGCTCAGAAAATACAAAAAATTCAATAAATCATTTGAAATTGAAAATAAATGAACAAACAGACCATAAGAATCAATACCATTATCAAGATATCAATTTATTAGATAACAATGAAAAAGTAGCACAGATAGAATATATACAGCAAAAAAATACATATGGAATTAAATTTTCAGATAAATTTAGTCAATATGTATTGGCAGATAATGAAAATTTAAAAGAATTATTTGAAAAAGCTGGATATACAGAAGAAACATTAGCTAATATACCAGATAAAATAGAATTTAATAAGGATTTTGAGAGTATTTTTCAATTTTCAGAAGAAGAAAAACAAAATAGAAGAACCAGATATATTAGCATCATAAAGGATAATGTATCCAAAAGTAATTTTTCAAAACAAAAGAATCAAATAATCCAAATAGATGGGAAAAATATAAAAGCTAATGCTTACATTTTGACATTAACCAAAGAACAATTAAATCATATTTGTATTAAAATATTAGAAGAAGTGAAACAAGATGAAAGCATTTTAATTAAGATTGACAAATTACAAGCATTACTAGAAAAATATCAACAAAATAGTCAACCAATAAAGATGAGAGAAAAATTCATAAAGAAGATAGAAGATTGGATTTCTAAAATTACTAAAAATAATATAGGGCAAGAGGAAGCAAAAGTAATTGTTTATGAAAGTAATGGAAGAACAGTAAGTACCAGCGTACAAAATCCAGACTATGAAATTTATATTGATTTGTTATGTTGTCAATCAGAAGAGTATTATATACAAATGTCTTATAAAGATATAATTTCTGAAAAAGAAAAGTTATTTACTTTGAAAAAGAAAAAGGAAGAAACAAAGATAAGTTTAAAAGACACAAAAAGTGGTAATATAACAGAATATAATGTAATAGCTAATCAAAAAATAGAGGGTAACAATGGGGTAAAAAATATAGTTGCTAAATATGAAGACGAAACGAATCGAGTAGAAGCAACAATAGAACAAGAAATAAATATAGTGAACAGTTTTGAGAATGAAGTTATTTTAACAGATGAAAACTCTATTAATTTAAGTAAGTTACAAGAAGAACAAGTAAAAGCTGTATTAGATAGGGTAAAAAAAGGGGTATCGGAAGAAATAAAAGAAGTGACAGCAAGTGTTATTAAAATAGAAGAATTTGAAGAAATATTAAAGGCGATGGGAGTTATCAAAGAACAACAGGCGATTCAAGTAACAGGTGTTACAGAGACAGAAAGAAACAGATTTAATTCGCAATTTGAAATCTTACAAGGGGAAAACCTAGAAAATACAGAAATATTAAAAATAATGGATGCTATCAAAGAAAATATAATAGATATGGAAGTAGTATCTAATAGGGAATTAAAATTAAAATTAGATAGATTGGATAAAAATGAAGAAACTGTTACTACTTTAAAATCTTTTATCGAAGAACGTAAAAACAGAAGATATAATGTGAAAGTGGAATATGATGAAACAACAGGATTAGTGAGTGATATCATATTAACTATGTTAGAAAAATAAGAAAAGAAGATTTATAAAAAAGCACTAAAATCAAAGGATTTTGGTGCTTTTTTATATTGGAAAAAATTACTTTGCAAAAAAAAGAAAAATTTTTTTAAAAAAGTGTTGACAAACAAAAAAAACTAGCGTATAATAAAAATCGTTCCGCAAAACGGAACAAGAAAAGTACATTGAAAAGTAAACAATAAAATCCTTTAGAGAATAAACCGAAGCGGTACAAAAAAGTAAAATGGTAATAAATTTTACAAAAGTTATCTCTGAAAAGTTCTA
>CAPBNZ010000035.1 GCA_948585895.1 uncultured Clostridia bacterium
TCATATTTTTATATAAACTCCGTATGCTAATGCTTTACAGCTTTAGCAATTTAGTCTTATTTTTTGTTTACTAAATCTTTTAATGCTTTACCAGCTTTGAATACTGGAGCTTTTGATGCAGGTATTTTGATTTCTTCTTTAGTTTGTGGATTTCTACCTTTTCTTGCTGCTCTTTTTCTTACTTCAAAAGATCCAAATCCAACTAATTGAACTTTGTCTTCTTTTTTTAATGCTTCTGTTACAACTTCTATAAAAGCATTTACTGAGCTTTCAGCTGCTTTTTTTGTTTCTCCTGTTTTTGCAGCCATTGCTGCGATTAATTCAGCTTTGTTCATTTGATTTACCTCCTATAAGATTTAAATAGTTTATGTACTTTATTGCTTGAACAAACACAATAATGTACTTCTATTAAAATAATTCGCCAAAAATACTGAAAATCCTTCTTTTTTTTACTTTTTTTTAATAAAGTTTTAATTTTTCTAATACTTTACAGATTTTACTGCCTCCTGGCATCATTTCAAGTTCTTCTTTCGAGAAAACCTTTAATGCAATGATAGCTAATCCATAGATAATCACTGCAATTATAATTGATATTATTGTTGCCAATTTTGTAGCAATTATTCCAGAAAGCGTTAAATAACTAAAATACGAACAAATCCCCATAATTCCAACTGCAATGATTGGTTTTACAACAAACTTTGAAAATGTCAAATCTAATTTTATTGTTTTTCTTAAAGAAGTCATTGCAATTGCAAAAGCTACTAAATGGCAGGCTACTGAAGCCCAAGCTGCACCATTTACACCAATTTCTGGAATGGGAACTAATACAAAATTTAAAATAAGTTTTACCAAAACACCGACATCCCAAAGATACCGCTGGTATCATTAGTTTTCCATATCCTTGTAAAGCTCCATTAATTGTTTGATCTAATATGGTAAAAATAATAGTAAGTGAACTAATTTGTAATACAACTTCTCCTGAACTGGCATTAGGAAATAACAAATTTAAAATTGGCCCTGCAAATACACACATTCCAACTGTACAAGGAAGCCCTATTAACATAGATGTCATTAATGAAAAAGATGTTTTTTGTGTAATCGTTTTCTTATCTTTTTTTGCTTTTGCCGCTGAAATGGCTGGTACTAAGGCTGTAGCAAAAGCCACATTAATGGATAAAGGCAAACTAGTTAACATATCTACTTTTCCACCTAATATCCCATATTGCGAAATTGCCATGTCTTCTGACATAAATTGCTTTAAACTTCTTACTACTGTAAAAGAATCAATGTTTTTATTTAGAGAAGACATGATTGCTGTTAAGGCAATTGGTATGGAAACCATTAAAATCCTTTTAATAATAGTAATAACTCTTTCATATTTATAATTTATTGTGGTTTTGATTTCAGTTGCAATTTCTGCTGTTCTTGTTTTATAGTATAAATATAAGTATCCAAACCCTGCAAATGTTGCAAGTGTTGTTGCCAAGGTTGCCCCCCCTGCCATCCACTGTGTTGATGCATTCGAAATGATAGCAATTATTTCTACTAATATAATGGTAAGTGTTGTCTTAAAGACTTGTTCTAAACTTTGTGATTTTGCTGTTGCTTTTATATTTTGTCTAGCATTAAAATATCCTCTCATAACGGAAGAAATAGCTACAAAAAAGATGGCTGGCGATAAGGCTACTAATGTCATTTCCGCTTCTGGTATTTGTAACCATAAATTTGCTATTACCTTTGCACCAAAAAATAGCATTAGGCTTCCTATTAGTCCTATCATAGCAAATGTTGCAAAAGCAATTTTAAAGATTCTATGACCACCTTTATGGTCACCAACAGCAATTCTTTCTGATACTAATTTTGAAATTGCATTTGGCACCCCTATAGAAGATATGGTAAGTAGCATAGCATATATTTGATATCCTGCTGCAACAATACCATTGCCTTTATCTCCAAATCCTTCTCTGTTTGTTAAATATAATGTATAAACTAAACCTAATAATTTTATTAGCACTTGTGAAAAAATTAAAGTAATAACTCCTTGGATAAAAGTTTCCTTTTTGGGTTCTTTTTCTTTCACCTCTTCTTTTAACATTCTAATCCTCATTCCTTCCTTCTTTCTCTTAATATTTATTTTACTTATTCATTATAGATTTAATTACTAAATTATTCAATAGTTTCAAAAAAATATGGTGTTTTTTGAAATAGAATCAAAAAACACCACTTCTTACATATTTTTATCAATATCTGGTAATAATTGTTTCTTTCTTGAAACGACTCCTTCTAAGAAAGCTTTATCGTTTTCTAGTGCTTTTCCAAAAGCTGCTCTTATAACTTCTACTTTTTCTCCTAATGCAATAATTTCTGAATTACTATTTAAAATATCTGTAATAGCAAATACAAATAGGCTTAATCCTTTTTCTTTAATTGTTTTACTAATTACTTCTTTTATTTCTTTTTCTCTTTTTAATACATCTTCTATACTAATGGTATTAACTTGAGCAATTACGAAACTGATGTCTCCTTTTTCAAATTTTTTAGCATCTAAATTAATTAATTCCTCTACTGAAAACTCATCTAAATTGGTTCCTGCTTTTAACATTTCTAACCCATACTCATTAACATCAATTTCAGCAATTTTAACTAATTCTTCTAATGCCTTTTTGTCATGTTCTGTTGTGGTCGGTGATTTTAATAATAATGTATCTGAAATGATAGCACTTGCCATTAAAACTGCCTCTTTTTTATCAATTGTATGCCCCCATTGTTTATATTCTTCAAACAAAATAGTTGCGGTACATCCATATGGTTTGGCTATATAATATAATGGCTCTGATGTTTCAAAATTAGCGATTTTATGGTGGTCTGTTACACCTATTATTTTTGCTTGTTCAATTCCTTCTATGCTTTGGTTAAATTCATTATGATCTACTAAAATTACTTCTTGTCCTTCTTCTACTTTTTCTATTAATTCTGGTGGTTCTATGCCTAAATAATCTAGGACATATTGTGTCTCTTTATTAATTTTTCCTAGTCTTACTGCTTTTGTTTCCCATCCATTCTTTTTGTCCAACATAGCATGTATTATACTTGAACAGATTGAATCTGTGTCTGGATTTTTATGACCAAAAACTAAAACTTCATTTTTCATATTTATTACTTCCTTTCAATTTAATAAAGAAATTATATCTTTAAAATTATATAATTTCTTTTTTTGCTTGTCAATAGCTTATATGTTAAGTCGACAGTATTAACTTAATATTATCTTTCACTGTTCCCTTTTATTTCTCTTGTTTGTAAAAACGGTTGCTTTTTCCACTTTTCCTTTACTTCTAATGCTGCTTGCTTTCTTCTTTCCTCTTCTGATAACTTTGGCTTTTCTCCTATCATTTCACTCACAATTTCAGGTTGTATGGTTTTTCTATTATATTTTCTTGCAAGATCTGCTTGTTCCATTTGCTCATATAATAAATTGTCTATTTGAGCCTTTTCTTCTACTTTCTTTGCTGTTTGTTCCATTACTTTTCTTCCCTCTGGTGTTAAGTCCTCTATAAATTTACTATCTTTTGCTCTAAGCATATTTTTTATTTCTTGTCTTGTATGAGGTTGATTTGATTTTTGCAATTCTTTTGCTCTCCATTTTTCGATTCTTTCTTGTTCTTGTTCATTTCTCATTGCCTGTGTTTCCTCAGCTGTAATTGGTTCAATTCCTTGTCCTGTTATAATTCTTTGTTTTACTAATCTTAAATATTGTTTTTCTGCTGCTTTATTATCCATACTTAATATAAAATTAACAACCTTTTCTACCCTCGTGCAATCTCTACTTCTTAATGTATCATAAATACTATGTAAATCTTGCTCTGTTTGCGAATTAATAGGAGTAACAGGCGAATAATATTTGGTTGAAATATCGTCTGGATTTGCATAATAGTATTCTAATAGCTTTATTATGATTATTTTATTTCTTTCTATATTTTCTGAAGTTAATAATCCTTTTCTTCCCTCCTCTAAAAAATAGATAGCTGCTTCATAATCTTTTCTTAATTGTTTTAATTCTTCTAGTGCTTCCATATTATCATCTATTTTTCCTTTTTGGATTGCTTCTCTTACAATATCCTTTTGTATTTTATCAATTCTTTCCTCTGAAGGCTTATCAGCATATCCTCTATTTCTGATTTTTTCTGGTTTTATATAACTAACTACTTCATCAAAGTCTTTATTTCTATATTCTATTTTATCTGTATGTCTTACTGTTTGTGCTATTAAATCTTTTGGACATTCTACTACTCTGGTTGTACTATGTGATAAAATTGCATAAATCATTCTATTTAAATCTATTCTATCTAAGTTAATTTCTCCATTATTTACTAATTCATAAAATGCTAATGCACTTTGTTCATTATGTTCAAAACTTAATGTAACCTCTTCTCCCATATGTCCTTGTGCTTCTTCATATTCTTTTCCAAAACATTTTATTCTTTTCTTTATAATTTGATTTATTTGTTCTTTATCATTTATTCCCTGCATAAACTGATTGATACTATTTTCTCCTGCATGACCGAAATGGTGCATGACCTAAATCGTGAGCTAATGAACAGATATCTGTATATAGTAATTCTTTTGTTTTATTTAATTCAAATACTAGACTTGTTTTTTGTTCTTCTGTAGCACATTCTTCGTATATACCTGCTACTATTCCTTGTGCAATCTGTGAAATGTTTTGGCTGTGTTCTAACCTTGCTCTTACGTTTTTTCCTTTTTCCTCTCCTATCATTTGTGTTTTTCCATATAATAATCTATAGGATGATGAATTGACAAGTGTCTGTCTTATTTTTAATAGTTCTTCTATTTCAGCATTTAGTTTGTCTATGTTTTCTTCTAACTGAATTTTCATTTTTCCTTTACTTATTACCATATTACATCCTTCCCCTTCCTAATACTTCCATTTCTATTATACTATTTTTTGTAAACTTATGCAACCTATCTACTTACAAAAAAATAAGGCTTTTAACCTTATTCGTTTGTATTTATATTATTGATAATTTTTTGTAAGTCTTGTTCCGAAAATTGATATTTCTTATTACAAAAATGACATACAATTTCTGCTTTTCCGTTCTTCTTCTATTATATTATGTAATTCTTCTTTGCCAATTGAAGCTAGTCCATCTGCCATATGCTCTTTTGAACAATCGCATTGATAAATTGGTGTGATATTTTCTTCTATTACTTCGACTTCTTCATCCCCTGTTATTTTTTGTGCTATTTCTTTTAAGGTTAACTGTTGATTTAACATTTTTGATATAGCTCCTGCTTTGAATATGGCTTGTTCTACTTTTGAAATGTCTTCCTCTGTGCTACCAGGCATTGGATTGATTAAATAGCCACCTGCTGATTTTACTCCTTCTTTATCTACTAAGACTCCTAGTGCTACTGCTGAATTTCTTTGTTCAGAGGTTACAAAATAATTCGCAAAATCATCAGCAATTTCTCCTGAAGTTAATGGGGAAATTCCTATATATGGGTCTTTTAATCCTATATCTTTTATGACATTGATATATCCCTCCTGTCCAACAGCTCTGCCTACATCTAGTTTTCCGAATTCATTTAATGGTATATCCACCTGCGGATTTACTACATATCCTTTTACTCTTGGAAAGTGATTAGTAGTTGCTACCATCATTTCAATTGGTCCATTTCCTCTTATTTGTACTGTTAATTTATCTTTTGCATTCTTCATTTCTGCACCCATAATGGCTATGATGGTAAGCATTCTTCCAAATGCTGCTGTAACGACTGGACTTAAGTCATGTGTTTTTCTTGCTTTTTCTACTAAATTCGTTGTGTCCGCACATATGACTGATATTTTTTTGTTATGTGCTAAAAATTTTATAATTTGGTCTGACATGATTTCCTCTCCTTTTTCTGTTTTATATTTTAATATAATCTCCTTTGGATTTCAAGCTTATTCCTTGAAAAGTACACGAAAAAAATTAATTAAAACTATTCGGATCCATATCTGAACCAGCAAAAAATTGCATATTATTTATTACATCCATATCTTTTTCAGATATCTCAAAATCAAATATGTCTAAATTCTGCCTCATTCTTTCTTCTTTCTCAGATTTTGGCAATGGTATGACTTCATTTTGTAAACACCATTTTAAGCAACATTGGGCTACTGATTTATTATATTTGTTGGCAATACTTATTAATGTTTCATTATTTAACATTTTTCCTTTTCCTAAAGGTGCCCAAGCTTCTAAAACTATATTTTTCTTTTTGCAAAACTCTATTGTATCTTTCCTTATTAATCCTGGATGAAATTCTATTTGATTAACAGCAGGTATCACATCGCAATTATTTAAAATTATTTCTAGATGTTTCTTTAAAAAATTAGAAACACCAATATTTTTCACTCTTCCTTCTCGATACAGCTTTTCTAAGGCCCTCCATGTCTCTATATTTAATTTATCATTATTATTTTTAGGCCAATGTATTAAAAACAAATCTACATATTCTAAATTTAAATTTTTTAATGTGCGATTGAATGATTGCAATGTATTTTCATAGCCCATTGAATCTTTCCAAACTTTACTTGTAATAAATAAATCTTCCCTCTTTACTTGACTCTCTTTTATTGCTACCCCTATTTCTACCTCATTTTTATAAGCTGCTGCTGTATCTATATGTCTATATCCTACTTCTATTGCCTTCTTAATAACATTAATACATTCATCTCCAGTTATTAGTGAAGTTCCAAAACCTATACTTGGTATATGCCCTCCATTATTTAACCTTATATTTTGCTTGTTATATGGCACGTTATTTCCTCCTTATTTCTTCGTATATTTTTAATAAGTTGTCCATTAATATTTCTTGTGAATAATTACTTTTTGCATAATCTGCAATTTTCTTCTTTTCAAAAATAACTTTCTTATCTAAAATTAATTTAATTTTTTCAGCCAGCATCTTTTCGTCATCTAAATTAAAAAGTAATCCTACCTCTTTCGTAATAATGTCAGCCATTCCAGATTGATTGGTAACAACTGCTGGTGTTCCACATGCTAAAGCTTCTATAGCAACTAATGGTAAGGCTTCTTTTCTAGATGGTAATACTAAAACATCTGAAATATTATATAATAATCTTAAATCTTTATGCCCTCTGCTTCCTAAAAAAACTATATTTTTTAATTTTAACTTTTCTTTGCATTCATTTAATTCTTTGCGATACTCACCATCTCCTACAATTAATGTTAATGTCTTTTCTGTCTCATATAAATTAGCTGCTTTGAATAATACATCTAGCCCTTTCATTTTTGAAATTCTTCCAACAAACAATACAATCCTTTCAAATTGTCCATCAATTGAGAATCTGCTTAATACATCTTCCTTATCTAAATCTTCTATAAAAAAATCTTGTGAATTATATCCATTTTTAACAAATGTAATCTTATCTCTTGCTTCAGGAAATTTATCAATTATCTCATTTATATTGTCATTTGATATAGCAATTATCTTTTTACATCCCTCAACTGCACTCTTACCATAACAATCAAATGTATCAGTTCTTTTATAGGTAATAAATTCCGCCCCATGTGAAGTAATGATATATGGAATGTGATAATCATTTAATAAACCTGATATAATCCAAATATGTTGTGCATGAATAACATCTGGCTTAAACTCTTTTATTTCTTCTTCAATTGCTGTTCTAAAAGCTATTTCATATTGTTTTATTTGCAATTTCGTCATATTATTAAATAAAAAATTACTTCTTGGATGTGGATCCATACATGGAAAATTAAAATCCAATTGATTTTCTATTATTTCTTCTCTTTTAAAGAACACAGGGTGAATTTTAACATTATGTATATTACTTATTTGAGTGGTATTTTCTGGCATAATGATACAAACTTGATGTCCCTTTTGCTCCAAATTTTTTGCAATATTCATTACATACACTCCACTTCCTGAACCCATTAAGGGAAAATGATTTACTAATAATATTTTCATTTTTTACCTCTCTACTTTTAACTTTATACTATAGAATATTATATCACTTTATTTCCATAATTGCAATTTTAGAAAAAAAACTTCTCTCTTTTCTCACAATTTACGACAAAAAAGGTTACAGAATCTGTAACCCTTTTTACTTTCTTTCCTTTTATTGATGTATCTCAAACATATCCTTTCCTTCTCCACAAACTGGGCAAACCCAATCATTTGGTAAATCTTCAAATGCTGTACCTGGTTTTATGCCTGCTTTCTCATTACCGTGACTTGGGATTATAGATATATTTACACTGAATGCATTCATATCTTTGCATTTCTAATTTTTCTGCTTGAAAATTTTTATATCCTAGTCCTAGTGCAACTATTACCATAAGCAAGAAGGACAAAGCTTTCCATATTCCACTCTCTAACATAATAATTGCAAATAATCCTAATGTTGCTCCAATTCCATACAAAATTAGTACCGCTTGTTTTTGGCTAAATCCTCTTGAGACAATTAAATGATGTAAATGCCCCTTATCTGCTTTAAAGATTGCTTTTATCGATTTTCCCTTTACCACTCTTCTAATAATAGCCCAAACTGTGTCAAATATTGGTAATCCTAATGCCAACAATGGTAATACAATAACTACTGCTGTATAGGTTTTTGCTACTCCCAATATAGAAATAATGGAAAGTGAAAAACCTAAGAAATTTGAACCAGTATCTCCAATGAAAGTTTTAGCTGGTGCAAAGTTAAATGGTAAAAACCCAACCAATGCTCCTGCTAAGGCTGTAATTAATAAAATAGAAATAAGTGGTGAGCTATTTAATACAAATATAATTAATAAGGAAACTGATGAGATAACTGAAATTCCTGCTGATAATCCATCTAACCCATCTATTAAGTTAATTGCATTAGTTACTCCGACAATCCATCCTATTGTTAAAATAACAGAAAAAAACTCTTTCAATTCTTGTGTTGGTAAAAAACCTGGTGTTATCTCATTAATTCTCACACCAAATGATACCACAACAATTGCCGCTACAACTTGTCCTGCTAATTTTACAATTGGCTTTATGGTTATAATATCATCAATTGCACAAGTAACTGATATAACCATAATTCCTAAAAACATCCCTAATAACTTCATTCCATATTGCTCTGTTCCAAACAAATTAACTTTTTGTTCTAAACTCATAACGATTAACAAATAAGTTACAGCTACTAAAAAACCTAGTATAACTGCTGGACCACCAAATTTAGGCATGGCTTTTTTATGCATTCTTCTTTGGTCTTTTGGTACATCTACTGCTCCTACTTTTCGTGCTATTTTTATGGTATATGGTGTTGCCATAAAAGTTACTATAAAGGCTAGCAAAAAAGCAATGGCTATGTCTCCCCACATAAGTTTGCCTCCCTATTTTAAGTTTTCCTTCTCTATTTCTTCTATTAATTTTACTCTTTCTTCGTGTCTTCCTCCTTCAAATTCTGTAGCAAGCCACATCCTTATCATACAAATAGCTTCATTTACAGTTACATCATCTGCACCCATAGCTAAAACATTTGCATCATTGTGTAATCTTGAATATTTTGCTGTAAATTCATTGTGACAAAGTGCACATCGAATTCCTTTCACTTTATTGGCTACCATACTCATTCCTATACCAGAACGGCAGATTAGTATTCCTTTTTCACATTCTTTGGATTGTACTTGTTTTGCTACTTCTTTTGCAATATTAGGATAATCCACTCTTTCTTCGTTCATACATCCCATATCTTTATATGCAATTTCTTTTTCCTCAAAGTATTTTTTTATTTCTTCTTTTAATCGATAACCTCCATGGTCACATCCTATTGCTATCATAGTTTTACCTCCTTGTATCTTTCTTATTTCACTATATCATAAGTTTATTGATTTTACAATGATTTTACTTAAAAAAATAAGACCAGATATCTTTCTTTTCTTATCTTGGCATTACTACAAACTTTTTAGGCTAACAGGCAATGAACAAATCATTATAGTTTTTTAACGTATTTTACCAATTTAGCTTGCAAATCATAAAAAAATGTGTTAGAATATTATATGTTATAAACGTATTAAGACTAAGAGGAGGTGCTTAAAAGAAATGCCAAATATTAAATCAGCCAAAAAAAGAGTTAAAGTAATTGAGAAAAAAACTTTAAGAAATAATATGATTAAGTCTGGATATAAATCAGCTATTAAAAAATTCGAAGAAGCTGCAGCTGCTGGAAAAATTGAAGATGCTAAAGTTTTATTTTCTGAAGCTACTAAAAAAATTGACCAAGCTTGCACAAAAGGCGTTATTGTTAAAAATACAGCTGCTAGAAAAAAATCTAGCTTATCTAAAAAATTAAATGCAACTATGGCTTAAGACTTAAATAAAAATTATGCATAGTTTTTATTAAAAAAAGAACTTTTTTACAAAGTTCTTTTTTATTTTCTACCTTTTTCTTACCTAAAATTGCCATTGTCTTTAAGTTATTTTCATGTTACTATTAATTATGATAATAATTTATTTAGAAGAGGTATATTATGTTAAAGAATATAATAAATAATTTTAAACACCTTGATAAAATAACCTTTAATATTATGAGACATGGTTTAACATTTTGTTTCATTCTTTGTATTTTATCTGTTTTAATTTTGTTTACATACGATTTTTCTTTTCCATCACCTTTTATGTACTACATAGGCATTCATTTATTTAAACTTAGTTTAATTCTTGGAATTGAATTTATTGTTTGTGGCTTTGTAGTAGATGGTATTAAGAAGCAACTGATATAAGAAGACTCACATATTTTATTTGTGAGCCTTTTGCTTATTTATTTAATTCTTCTAAAAACATTTTATTTAACATTTGTGGATTTGCCTTTCCTTTTGTTTCTTTCATCGCTTGCCCCACTAAAAATCCTAATGCTCTATCCTTTCCTGCCTTATAGTCTGCAATTGATTGTGGATTTGCTTTTAATATTTTTAGTACAACTTCTTTAATAGCCCCCTCATCTGATATTTGTATCCAACCATTTTCTTTTATAATTGTTTCTGGGTCTCTTGGATTCTCAAATAACTCTACTAAAACTTTTTTGCCGATGCTTGAACTAATTATCCCCTTATCAATTAATATAACTAGTTTTGCTAGTTGATTTGCATCAAATGGTATTTCAATTGGATCCATTTCCGCTTCCTTTAAAATTCTCGATATGTCTGATATAATCCAATTGTTTACTGCTTTTGGGTTACCACATACCTTTATGGCATCTTCAAATAAATCAGATAAATATTTAGAAGATGTAATTAAATTGGCATCTTTTTGAGATAATTTATATTCTTCCAAATATCTTTTTTTTCTGCTTTCTGGTAATTCTGGCAATGTTTCTTTTATGTTTTGAATATATTCTTCTGATAATTTTATAGCTACTAAGTCTGGATCGGGAAAATATCTATAATCTTGTGCATCTTCTTTATCTCTCATAGAAAACGTCTTTCCTGATACTTCATCCCATCTTAACGTTTCTTGTTCTATTTTTCCGCCCTCTTCAAGGATATCAATTTGCCTATCAACTTCATATTCAATTGCTCTTGTTATACTTCTAAAAGAGTTCATATTTTTCATTTCTGTACGAGTACCTAGTTTTACATCTCCTTTTTTTCTAACAGAGACATTCACATCTGCTCTTAATGATCCTTCTTGCATTTTGCAATCTGATACTTCTATGTATTCCAAAATCGATTTTAATTTTCTTAAATACTTTTCTGTTTCTTCTCCATTACGAATATCTGGCTCAGAAACAATTTCAATTAGAGGTACACCTGCTCTATTTAAATCCACTAGGCTTCCTCCTCCAAATTCATCATGATTCAATTTTCCAGCATCTTCTTCAATATGAATTCTAGTTAATCCAATTTTTCTTTTTCCTTCTTCTGTATCAATTTCTATATATCCATGTTCACATAGTGGTTTATCAAATTGTGATATTTGGTATGCCTTTGGTAAATCTGGATAAAAATAATTTTTTCTATCATTTTTACTATCTCTTGCAATCTCACAATTTGTTGCTAAACCTGCCTTTACTGCATATTCTACTACTTTTTCGTTTAATACGGGTAAAGTTCCTGGCATAGCCATACAAATTGGACAAGTTTGTGTATTTGGCTCTGCTCCAAACTTGGTTGGGCAAGAACAGAATATCTTTGTTTTGGTAGAAAGCTCTGCATGAACTTCTAATCCTATTACTATTTCATAATCCTCTCTTGACATTTTTTCCTCCTTCTATGCTTCATTTTTTATATTACAAATAATCAAAGCAATGCTTACTAATATAATGGCAATTATCTGATTGATTTTTGGGACTTCTTTAAAAAAGATATAATTTACAATAACATAGGAAAATACTCCCATAGCCACATATATTAAAGTAACTGGTAACATTTCTCCTAAGCTTTTATATCCTCTATTAAAAGTCAATGTTACTATATAATTTAATATAAATGTAATTGGTATTATACATAAATTATATTTAAATAAATTCATTGCTGTAGGTTCAATATATTTGCTTTGGAAAAAATTTATACTACCAAATCCTATATATGCAATTGTAAAAAATATAGCAATTATTATGTATTTTAATATCATTCTTATCACTCCTTGATGATTTTTCTACTATTTCCCAAATCATCTTTCTCTTGTTGTTAACTTAACTTTGGTGTATAATTTTCTTTGAATTGAATGGCTTGCTCAAAGGTATAAGCAGCATTTAAAATAATCTCTTCGCAAAATTTGTTTCCAATTAATTGCATTCCGATTGGCATTCCTTTTTTATCTACACCACATGGAATCGATATTCCTGGAAGTCCTGCTACATTAACTGAAACGGTACAAATATCTGCTAAATACATTTCTAATGGGTTATCTGATTTCGCACCAATGTCAAATGCAACAGTTGGCGATGTTGGTGTTAAAATAACATCATATTTTTCAAATGCTTTGTTAAATTCATTCATTACTAAAGTACGAACCTTTTGTGCTTTTTTATAGTAAGCATCATAATATCCAGAAGATAGTACATAGGTTCCTAAAATAATCCTTCTTTTTACTTCTGAACCAAATCCCTCGCTTCTTGTTTTTTTGTATAATTCTTTTAAGTTCTTATATTCAGATGTACGGTAGGTATATCGAATTCCATCAAATCTTCCTAAGTTTGAACTTGCTTCTGCACAAGCAATAATATAATAAACTGCTAATGAATATTGTGCAATGTCCAATGAGAATTCTTCTATTTCTGCTCCTAATTTTCTATATGTTTCAATTGCCTCTTGCAAAGATGCTTTTACTTCTTCATTAATTCCTTCCCCAAAAAATTCCTTTGGTACCCCTATTTTTAATCCCTTTACCTCATTTTTTAGTGCTTTTGTATAATCTACTTTTTCTCTATTGCTTGATGTAGTGTCTTTTTCATCATGTCCTGCAATGATATTTAATAATATTGCTGCATCTCTTACATCTTTAGTAATAGGACCTATTTGATCTAATGATGAAGCATATGCTATTAATCCATATCGAGATACAAGTCCATATGTTGGCTTTAATCCAACCACTCCACAAAAACTTGATGGTTGTCTTATCGAACCTCCTGTATCTGACCCTAATGCCCATGGTACTAATCCAGCTGCTACTGCTGCTGCACTTCCTCCAGAAGATCCTCCTGGTACTTTATTTAGATTCCATGGATTTTTTGTATTTTTAAAATAAGAATGTTCTGTTGAACTTCCCATGGCAAATTCATCCATGTTCATTTTTCCTAAACAAATCATATTTTCATTATTTATTCTCTCAACAACTGTTGCATCATATGGTGCTACAAAATTTTCTAACATTTTTGAGCTACAAGTTGTTTTCACCCCTTTTGTGCAAATATTATCTTTAATTCCAATTGGAATTCCCACAAATTCCCCTTTGATTTCTCCTTCTTCTACTTTGCTCTGAAGTTCTTTTGCTTGTTCTATGGCTTCCTCTGTTAATATTGTTACAAAGGCTTGTACATCCTTTTCTTTTTCTTCAATTCTTTCAATATATGCTTTTGTTATGTCTGTTATTGTTAATTCTTTGCTATTTAACTTTTCTTGCAACTCATGCACTGTTAAGTCTGTTATCTCCATCTATTTTCCTCCTTACTCTTTATTTAATTTTTGATATAGATGTTATCAAGAATTAATTAGCTTATTACTTTTGGTATTTTAAACATATTTTGTTCTTGCATTCCTGCATTTTGTAACAAACTTTCTTTATCTTCGAATATTTTTATTTCGTCTTTTCTAAATACATTTTTTGCTTCATTACTTCCTATTGTTACATCTAAATTTTCTACTGGTACATCATTTACAATATTAGCAAAATTTAAAATATCTTGTAAGTTTGTTAAATAGCTATCAATTTCATTTTCTTCCAGATTTAAGTGTGCTAGATTAGCAATGTGTAAAATCTCTTCCCTACTTACTTTCATTATTACCTCTTTCCTTCCCTAAGTATCAATTTAGTTTTAAAAAAATTGTTATTTGGTTCTTCTTGCATGCTATTATCTAAATTTATAAAATATTGGTCACATGGATTCTATTAGCGTAATATTTAACAATTCCAAATTACAATTATTTTTTAAACTTATTATTTTCTACTATAAATATATGTACCATTATATCCTTTTTCTGTAAAAAAAACAAGTATAAGTACCTTGTTTTCTAGTTTTTTCATCTAAATAAGCTGCTATTTATCCAATGTTTTCAACTTAATAAAGTATCATTTTAGATTATTTACATACTCCCTCTTTGTTCGTTTGCCAAAATTCTGTAAAAATTTTCTGTGGAATACATTTTTCTCTATAAAAATAAGACAGACCAAAATATATCTGTTTTGATACATTTTGACCTGTCCCTTATGTTTCATTATTTTAATTCTATAACTGCTCCAACTTCTGTAAATTTAGCTTTTAAATCTTCAGCTTCTTCTTTAGAAACTCCTTCTTTAACTGTTTTTGGAGCTCCATCTACTAATTCTTTTGCTTCTTTTAATCCTAATCCTGTAGCATCTCTAACTACTTTGATAACTTTAATTTTTTGATCTCCTGCTCCAGCTAAAACTACATCAAATGATGTTTTTTCTTCTGCTGCTGGTGCTGCTCCTCCTGCTACTGGTGCAGCTGCTGCTACTGCAGATACTCCATATTTTTCTTCGATAGCTTTAACTAAATCTGCTAATTCAACAACTGTTAAAGCGTCGATTTCTTCGATTAATTTTTCTATTTTTTCCATTTTAAAATCCTCCTCTTTCTGGTGTTATTAGTTCACCACTCTATTTCTTTTTAAGCTTACGCTTCTGTTGTTTCAACTTCTGATTTTGCTTCTTCAGCAACATTTTCTTCTGCTGCTACTGAAACTGTTACTTTCTCTCCAGCTTCTTCTTTTTGGATTCTTACTTGATCAAGTGCAACTGCAATTTTTGATATATTTCCAAGTAATGCTCCAGCAAGCATTGATAATAATGTTTCTCTTGATGGTAATTTTGCTAAAGTAATGATTTCTTCTGCTGTCATTACTTTTCCTTCAATAACGCCACCTTTAATTGTATAATAATCATTATCTTTGCTGAATTTATAAATGATTTTAGATGGTTCTAAGTAATCTTCTGAACTCATAACAACTGCTGTTGGTCCTTCCAATTTCTCTTCTAATCCTTCTATTCCACACTCAGCTAATGCTCTTTTTGTAATATTATTTTTTATTATGCTATATTTAGCTCCTACACCTCTTAAGTCTTTTCTTAAAATAGTGTCATCTGTTACATTGATTCCTCTGTAATCTGTTAAAAGTATTAAATTAGATGCTTTCATTTCTTCTGCTAATTTTTTTACTTCTTCTTTCTTTTGATTTAATATTTTTTCACTTGCCATTTATTTTTTCACCTCCTAAATATTTTCTTATTTATTTCTAAAAATGAAATAACACTCTTTGCATCCTTCCGAGGATACAAAGAGTATGTTATTGTTACTCTTCCTTCTTACCTCGGTAGGACTTATACACTTTGCCTACTGTCTTTGGCTTTTTATTAATGATAGGAACTCTTTTTACTTCTGGTTAATGAAAATTCCAGGTCCCATCGTTGTGGTGATTGCTACGCTTTTAATATATTGTCCTTTTGCTGCTGCTGGTTTTGCTTTTATAATAGCATTTATAATGGTTTCATAGTTTTCTAATAATTTATCAGTACCAAATGAAACCTTTCCAAATCCTAAGTGAATAATATTTGTTTTATCTAAACGATATTCTACTTTACCAGATTTAATTTCATTAATTGCTTTTGTTACATCCATTGTAACAGTTCCTGATTTAGGATTTGGCATTAATCCTTTTGGACCCAATACTTTACCTAATCTTCCTACAACTCCCATCATATCTGGTGTTGCAACTACAACATCATAATCAAACCAGTTTTCATTTTGAATTTTTGGTATTAATTCCTCTGCCCCAACAAAGTCAGCTCCTGCTTTTTCAGCTTCTTCTGCTTTTGGTCCTTTTGCAAATACTAATACTTTTTGTGTTTTTCCTGTACCATTTGGAAGTACTACTGTACCTCTAACTTGTTGATCAGCATGTTTAGAATCTACTCCTAATTTAACATGTAATTCAACTGTTTCATCAAATTTTGGTTTTGGCATTTTTTCGATTAGTGCTAAAGCCTCTTTTACTTCATATTCTTTTGTTTTATCAACTAATTTTACACTTTCTGCATATCTTTTTGATACTTTCATTTTTTACCTCCTTTGGTTATAACGAGTTTTTATTTTACTCTCCCAATTAATTTTTTTATATCTGAAATAAACAAAACTTGTTTTACTCTGTAACAACAACACCCATAGATCTAGCTGTCCCTTCAACCATACTCATTGCTGTTTCAATTGTTGCTGCATTTAAGTCTGGCATTTTTTGTTCAGCAATTTCTTTTACTTGTGCTTTGGTTATTTTAGCAATTTTTTCCATATTAGGTTTTCCTGAACCTTTTTGGATATTTATTGCTTTTTTGATTAATACTGCTACTGGTGGAACTTTTGTAATAAATGTAAATGATTTATCTTTATACACTGTGATTACTACTGGTATTATCATTCCTGGTTGATTTGCTGTTCTATCATTGAATTCTTTAACAAATTGCATAATATTTACACCACTTGAACCTAAAGCTGGTCCTACTGGTGGAGCTGGTGATGCTTTTCCTGCTTCAATTTGTAATTTAATAATATTTGATATTTCTTTTTCTGCCATTTTAATGGCACCTCCTCTTTTTTCTGACAGGGGTCACACCTTATTTTTTAGTGCATCTATTTTAATTAAGATTAGCTTTTCTTCTATACCAATTAGTGTTTCCCTTCCATTGATTTTTTTATTATTTTTTACTTTATTTTTTGAACTTGCGAAAATTCTAATTCTACTGGTGTTTCTCTTCCAAACATAGATACTAAAACTTTTACTTTATGTTTTTCTGTATTTATTTCTTGAACAGTACCTACAAAACCTTCAAATGGTCCATTCATAACCTGTACTTGCTCATTTACTTCATAATCTACATTAACTGGAACTTCTTCAAATCCCATATTTCTTATTTCGTCCTCTGTTAATGGAATAGGATCTGTTCCTGACCCTACAAATCCAGTAACTCCCCTTGTATTTCTAACAATGTACCAAGATTCTTCTGTTACTATCATTTTAATTAATACATAACCAGGGAAAACTTTTCTCAAGTTTGTTTTTCTTTTTCCATCTTTGATTTCTATCTGTTCTTCCATTGGAACAATAATGTCAAAGAAGAAATCTTCTAATTCTCTATTTTTAATTGTTTTCTCTAAATCTGCTTTTACTTTATTTTCATAACCAGAATACGTATGTACAACATACCATCTAGCTACGTTATCATAATCCTTTTGAGACATTTATACTAGCCTCCCTTTATTTTTGAATTATTCTGCATTATTTTGCGTATTTTCTTCTTCATTAGAAGCTTCTGTATTCTCTTGCGTTGTGCCTTCATCTGTATTAGCTTCTTGTTCGCCTTCTTTGTTGTCTGTTGTTGCATTTTCTTCCATTGTATTGTCAGTTGCTATTACTTGCTTTATTTTATCAACTCCATGCTTATTTAAAGTTTCAAATGCTAAATCCAATACAAAAACAATGAATGCAGTAATTACTACAATTGTTATTACTGCAACTGTATTATTTACTAGTTGCTTTGGTGTTGGCCAACTAACTCTTTTTAATTCAGCTTTAAAATCTTTAAAAAAACTTTTCTTATTTTTGCTGTTCTCTTTTTTTGTCTTTGCTTCTTTTTTAGCCATTTTATATCCTCCTTAAAATAGCTCTTAACTATTTAGTTTCTTTATGTGTTGTACGTTTTTTGCAGAATTTACAATATTTAACGATTTCTAATCTATCTGTATTGTTTCTCTTATTTTTTGATGTCATGTAATTTCTTCTTTTACATTCTGTACATTCTAATGTTATATTTTCTCTTGGTCCTTTTGCTGCCATATTGAAAACACCTCCGTATTATTTAACATTATTTTATTTGAAACGATGTGAACGTATATCCGTAATAATTATACGCTTGACTATTATACTACTTTTTTCCTATCCTGTCAATGAATTTTATGGAAAAACTCAATAAGTTTAGATTTTTCCTTTTTCCCACAACATTGACTGAAATAACAATTTTTTATCTTTTCTTTTTTCTAACAGAAAATCCAAATCTTCCAACTTTTCTTCCTAATTCATA
>CAPBNZ010000036.1 GCA_948585895.1 uncultured Clostridia bacterium
AAAAAAATAAAATATTTATAAATGAATTAAAAAGAACTTTTCCAATTTACCTATTAGGTATGATATTTCATGCAGTTGTTATCTATATTTTGTATAAAATACCTAGTATTATAGGAAATATATTAGATTTACTAATGAAAGGAAATGTTAGTAAAGAAGTTATTATGAATGAAGTATATCGTTTAATATTTTATTCTGTTATTATGATTGCACCAAGAATCATGTATCGAACTCTATTTTTTACTAGAGCTAGAATATCAGATACCTATTTAAGAAGTAAAGTAATACAACACTTACAATATGTAAAACCAGAATATTATGATAAGGAAGAAAAAGGTGTATTTCTTGCCTATTTATCAAAAGAATTATTATCAATTAGAAGGTTTTTGGGAAATGCCTTTTTTAATGTAGCAAGATTAATTGTAGCACCTATTATTGGTTTAATTGTTATAGGGAAAAATTTTAACATCATTTTGATGTTTTCCATATTACCAATTTTTCCAATTGCAATGTATTTCTTATATAAACTTTATAAAAGGCAAGAGAAAATACTGGAAACAGATAGAAAAGTATATATTGATTTATCCAAAAATATAGAGCAAAATACATCTGGATTCCATTTAATAAAATTATATAATGAACAGGAAAATCAAAGAGAGAAGTTTGAAAAAGTAAATGAAGAAACATATAAGTCAGATATTAATGTTGGGGCAATAATCTATAAAATGGATATGGTTTCTTATATTTTGTATGCAGCATGTTATTCAATAGGTTTTGCAGTTGGGCTATGTTTAATTCATAAAGGATTATTGACAGTAGGAGAATTAACAGCCTATATTTCTTGTATAACCATTGCAGTATCAGAAATTATAAATTCAATTGAACCATTACTTACAGGAATATCTAATTTTAAAATAGCAAGTAGAAGATTTCATTATTTTTTTGAATTAGACACTTATAAAAAGGAAGGTAGAAAGTTAGAGAAAATTGATAAAATAGAGATTAAAAATCTTTGTTATCGTTATGAACAAAATGGGAAGTTAGCAATTGATGATATAAATATGACAATAAATAGTGGAGAAAAGATTGGCATTGTTGGTAAAGTAGGAAGTGGAAAAACAACACTTATGAATATACTAGCAGGATTTTATGAAGTACCAGAAAATAAAGTGTATATTAATGGAATTGATATACATGAATATACAAGAGAAAGTATATTTGAAAACATTGGATATGCAATGCAAAAAAATATAATAACAGATGATACCATAAAAAATAATATTGATATTATAGAGAAAGCAACAGACGATGAGATAGAACAAATAAGCAAAAAAGCTAATATTTTAGAGGATATAAAAACAATGCAAGATGGATTTGAAACAAAAATTGGAGAAAATGGAACTAGAATATCTGGAGGTCAAAAGCAAAGAATACAAATTGCAAGAAATCTATTAAATGTTAGAAATGTAAATATATTTGATGATACATTATCAGCACTGGATGTAGAAACCGAAAAAAAAGTAATACAAGAAATAGAAAAACAAATAGGAGATAATATACTTATTATTATCTCAAATAAAATAAGCATGATGGAAAAAATGGATAAAGTATTTTTGTTAGTGGATGGAAAAATAGTAGAGAATGGAACACATGAAGAAATGCTTGAAAAAAGTGAACTTTACAATGAATTCAATGCCTATGAGAAAGTAGGTGATTTATCATGAAAAGAATCATAAAAAAGTATGTGAAATCCATCTTAATCATAGGTATATTATTAGTGTTATGTGATTTTCTCTCAGCATTACCACCTTATATAGTAAAACAGGTTGTAGATATTGATTTTACAAGAGAAGACATTTTTCAAACGATACTATTTTTTATTTTTATTTATACATCCATCCATTTAGGTAAGATACTATTTAAATATATAAGAGATGTTTTAATAAATACAACAATCTGTAAAATCTTAAAAGACATTAGAAAAATATTATTTGACAAAATCTTAAACTTTAAAATGATTACTTTTAATCAATACAATTCTTCTGAATTATATACTCGATTAACTTCAGATGTAGACAATCTATTTAACTTGTTTTTTGGATTTTTATATAAGATTTTAAGCAATATCTTATATATTGTATTTATGATAATAATGATGTTTGTAGCTAATATTAATTTAGCGGTTATTGGGGCAATTACCGTAATTCTTATTTCTTTGATTGTATATAAATTTACAAAAATATTAGGAAAATTAGATAATGAAATTTTAAAAAAGAGAGACAGAGAACATAAGGAGTTTTCTGAACTGTATAATAAAAATAAATTAACTTATCTTTTTAAATTACAAAATAAAAATGTGAATAAAATGAATGATTTATTTTATTCAGAATTAAAAATAAGAAAAAAGTATATATTTACCCATCATTTTCCATATTGGATAATAGCAATAATACAAGCAATTGGGATTTATGCTATTATATATTATGCTCTAAATATCAATGTAACGATATCTTTAGGAAGTATTTATTTGGTTTTATATTATACCAAAGAATGTAAAACACCACTTGAGGAAATCTGTAATCAATTAGAAGAATTACAAACCTGTATCAATTCTTATAAAAGAATAAGAGTTTTAATGAATGAAACAGGAGAAGAAAACATTGAAGAGGGGGAGTATATAGAAAATCTAAATGGGGACATTGAATTTCAGAATGTATCGATGAAATATGACAAAGAAATGATACTAAAAAATATGTCATTTATAATCAAAAAAGGAACTAAGGTTACCATTGCTGGTAGAACTGGTGTAGGAAAGTCAACTCTTACCAATGTATTAATGAAATTGTATGATATAGAAAGTGGAAGGATATTAATAGATAATCATGATATTTCTAAAATAACAACTAAATGTCTAAGAGATAATATTTCTTATATATCACAAAATCCATATATATTTGCAGATACTGTAAGAAATAATATAACTTTAGGCAATAAACAAATAACAGATAAACAAATAAATCAATTAATACAAGATATGGGAGTAGAAAATCTCTTTAGTAAATTAGATGATGGGTTAGACACAAAAATAAAGCTTTCAAAATTATCTTATGGTGAATTACAAATAATTGCCTTTATAAGAGCTATATTGCATAAAGCAAATTTTTATATATTTGATGAGCCAACTTCAAATATAGATTTGCAAACAGAAAGGATGATACAAAATATCATAGACAAAATTTCGAAGAAAAGTACAGTAATTATAATAGCTCATAGAAAATCTACCATAGAAAGTTCTGACAAAATCATTTACTTGAAAGATGGACAAATTGATACAATAATTAATAAAAATCTTGGAACCAATTGTTATAAATTATAAAAAAGTACACAAAACTATTGCAATTTTTAGTTAATATTTGTTATAATATAAAAGATATAAAATAACAAGAAAGGATGTTAATAAAATGAAAAATGGTTTAAGAAAAGCAAATTTCATAACTTTCTCTTGCGTTTTCTTGATATTTGCATTACTTTTATTAACATTTTAAATAAGGATAAACATTCCTTATTTTTTTTTGCAAAAACGAAAAAGAAAGGAAAGGATTGTATGAAAAAATTCAACAAAAAAATCGTATTAGAAGATGGAGAAGAATACTATGGGTATGGATTTGGAGCAGAAAAAGAAGCGGTATACGAAATTGTATTTAATACTTCTATGGTAGGATATCAAGAAATTGTATCAGACCCATCTTACACTTACCAAATGGTAGTTATGACTTATCCATTAATTGGAAATTATGGAATAACAGATGATGACTATGAAACAAAGCAACCAACAATAGGTGGAATGATAGTAAGAGAATACAATGATTTACCAAGCAATTTTAGATATACTAAAACATTATCAGAGTATTTAGAAGAAAACAGTATACCAGGAATAGCAGGAATTGACACAAGAAAATTAACAAGGAGTATTCGAGAAAAAGGAAGCAGAAAAGTAATCATAACCAATATCAATACAAGTAAGGAAGACGCTTTAAAAAGACTAAAAAACACGGAAATACCAAAAGATGCAGTAGAAAAAGTAAGTTGTAAGAAAAAATGGTATTCCAGAACTGCGAATCCAAAATATAATATTGTAGCAATTGATTGTGGAATCAAATTAAATATTGTAAGAAGTCTAAATAAAAGGGGATGTAATGTAACAGTTGTTCCTTATAACACAACAGCAAAAGAAATTATAGACTTAAAACCAGATGGGGTATTTTTATCCAATGGACCAGGAGACCCAGAAGATGTAGAAGAAGTAATTCAATTAGTAAAAGAATTAAGAGGAAAATATCCTATTTTTGGAATTTGCTTAGGACATCAAATGATAAGTTTAGCTTACGGTGCTAAAACTTATAAATTAAAATTTGGACATAGAGGTGGAAACCATCCAGTATTAAACTTGGAAACAGATAAAATAGAAATAACTAGCCAGAATCATAGTTATGCTGTAGATGAGGAATCTTTAAAGAAAACCAATTTAATAGTAACACATAAGAATATTTTAGACAATACGATAGAAGGGGTAGAATGTAAAAAAGATAAGGTATTTAGTGTACAATATCATCCAGAAAGTGCACCAGGTCCTCAAGATAGCGGATATTTGTTTGATAAGTTTATTGATTTGTTGAAGAAATAAATATAGGGGTAATAATGTAATCTATTTTTTATAGATTAAACTTATAGAAATAATAATTAGTAATAAAAGAAAGGTGAGAAGAAATGCCAAAAAGAAAAGATATCAAAACGGTATTAGTAATTGGGTCAGGTCCAATCGTAATAGGACAAGCAGCAGAATTTGATTATGCAGGAACACAAGCCTGTTTAGCATTAAAAGAAGAAGGATACAAAGTAATATTAGTAAATTCTAACCCAGCTACTATCATGACAGATACATCAATTGCCGACAAAGTATATATGGAACCATTAACGATAGAATATGTAGCAAAAATTATTCGATATGAAAGACCAGATGCCATTCTTCCAGGAATTGGAGGACAAACTGGTTTAAACATAGCTATGCAGCTATATAAAAAAGGAATTTTGCAAGAATGTCAAGTAGAATTATTAGGAACTAGTAGTGAAAGTATTGAAAGAGCAGAAGATAGAGAAAAATTCAAAGCATTATGTGAAGAGTTAGGAGAACCTGTATTAGAATCAATCATAGCAACCACAATAGAAGAAGGAATAGCAGCAGCTGATAAAATAGGATATCCAGTTGTGTTAAGACCTGCTTTTACTTTAGGAGGAACAGGTGGTGGATTTGCCGATAATCAAGAAGAATTGAAAGAAACCATAAAACATGCTTTGAAGCTATCTCCAGTAGGGCAAGTATTAGTAGAAAAAAGTATCAAAGGTTATAAAGAAATTGAATATGAAGTAATCAGAGATAGCAATGATACAGCCATCACAGTATGTAATATGGAAAATTTAGACCCAGTAGGAATTCATACAGGCGATTCGATTGTAGTAGCACCAAGCCAAACACTAACTAATAAAGAATATCAGTTATTAAGAGATAGTGCCTTAAAAATCATTAGAGCTTTAAAAATAGAAGGGGGATGTAACGTTCAATTTGCACTAGACCCACATTCCTTTAACTATTATTTAATTGAGGTAAATCCAAGAGTATCTCGTTCATCTGCTTTAGCATCTAAAGCAAGCGGATATCCAATTGCAAGAGTTTCAGCCAAAATTGCAGTAGGTATGAGATTAGATGAAATTATGTTAGCCAATACGCCTGCTAGCTTTGAACCAGCACTTGATTATATAGTAACTAAAGTGGCAAGATTTCCTTTTGATAAATTTACATTAGCTTCTAACAAGTTAAGTACGCAAATGAAGGCAACAGGAGAAGTTATGAGTGTAGGAAGGACGTTAGAAGAAAGTTTATTAAAAGCAATTCGCTCTTTAGAAATTGGTGTATACCATATTGAAATGGAAAAATTTAAACATTATCAAACAGAAGAATTAATGAATTATATTAAAGAGGGAACAGATGATAGAATTTATGCAATTAGTGAATTGATGAGAAGAAACGTAGATATAGGACTGATAAACAACATTACTAAGATAGATATGTTCTTTTTAGAAAAAATCAAAAATATTATAAAAGCTGAAAAAATACTAGAGGAAAAGGTAGGAGATATAGAAATTTTAAAACAAGTAAAGAGGATGGGATTTAGCGACAAATACATTGCAAAGATTTGGAGAAATACAGAAGAAGAGATATACCAAATAAGAAAAGCAGAAAAAATATATCCAGTTTATAAAATGATAGATACTTGTAGTAGCGAATTTAAAAGTTATGTACCATATTTTTATTCTACTTACGAAGAAGAAAATGAATCGATTATAAGTCCTAAAAAGAAAATAATTGTATTAGGAGCAGGTCCAATCAGAATTGGGCAAGGGGTAGAATTTGACTATTCAACAGTACATGCAATAAAAACAATTAAAGAAGCAGGTTATGAAGCAATTATCATCAACAACAATCCAGAAACGGTATCAACTGATTATACAACAAGTGATAAATTATATTTTGAGCCATTGACAGTAGAAGATGTGATGAACATTATTGACTTAGAAAAACCAGAAGGAGTCATTGCAGCATTAGGAGGACAAACAGCAATTAATTTAGCAGAGCCACTTTCAAAATTAGGGGTAAAAATGATAGGAACTGATGTCAATGCAATTGAAAAAGCGGAAAATAGAGATGCTTTTGAAAAGGTTATGAAAAAGCTAAAGTTATTACAACCAAAAGGACAAGCAGTAACCAATATAGAAGATGGCATGAAAGTAGCAGAAGAAATAGGGTATCCTGTTTTAGTAAGACCAAGTTATGTGTTGGGTGGAAGAGCAATGCAAATTGTGTCAAACAAAAAAGCTCTAGAAAAGTATTTAAAAACAGCTGTGGAAGTTAACAAAAAACAACCAGTATTAGTAGATAAATATATCATAGGAAAAGAATTGGAAGTAGACGCAGTGTGTGATGGAAAAGATGTATTTGTACCAGGAATCATGGAACATGTTGAAAAAACTGGAATTCACTCAGGAGACAGCATTAGTATTTATCCTACTTTTAGTGTGAGTGAAAAAGCGAAACAAACGATATTAGATTACACAGTAAAATTAGGACTAGGAATTGGAATTATTGGATTGTATAACATTCAATTTATTGTGGACAAAAACGAAGATGTTTATGTTATTGAAGTAAATCCAAGATCTTCTAGAACTGTACCATTTATATCAAAGTCAACAGGTTATTCCTTAGCAGATATAGGAACTTTAGTAATGCTAGGAAAAAGTTTAAAAGAACAAGGAATTACAGAAGTTTACCCAAAAGAAAAAGAAAAATGGTATGTGAAAGTACCAGCCTTTTCATTCTCTAAATTGAATGGATTAGATGCTTGCCTTTCTCCAGAAATGAAGTCAACAGGAGAAGCAATTGGTTATGATAAAAAATTGACAAGGGCATTATATAAAGCACTTCAATCTTCTGGAATGCGTTTAGCAAACTATGGAACGATTTTCTTAACAATAGCAGACAAAGATAAAGAAGAAGCACTTCCATTAATTAGAAGATTTTATAACTTAGGATTTAATATAGAGGCTACGAAAGGAACAGCTAAATTTCTAAAAGAACATGGAATTAGAACAAGGGTGAAGAAGAAAATAAGTGAAGGTAGTGAAGAAATATTAGATTCCATGAGAAAAGGTTATGTAAACTATGTAATTAATACCAGAAATATTGATTCCATTAATCAAGAAACAGATGGAGCATTAATTCGAAGATGTGCTGTTGAAAATAATATTCCAATCTTTACAGCATTAGATACTGTACAAGTATTATTAGATGTTTTAGAGGAAATTACACTTGGTATATCTACTATAGATGAATAAAGAGAAATTCTTTTGGCGCATTAACAAAGTGTAAGAGGCTGAATTCTGTTTTGAAATAGGAGATAAAAAAGAGTCAAATGAAGGAATAATTCAAAAAGAATACTTGAAAAGTATTCTTTTTTAGTATAGAATGGTATTGTCTTAAAGAAAGTAGACAATACTATAAAGAAGAGAAAAGAACAAGAAAAATAAATAGAGGAGGAAGGAAAATGAATAAAAAGACAGTAAAAGATATTGATTTGAAAGGAAAAAAGGTTTTAGTACGTTGTGATTTTAATGTACCAATGGATGACAATCAAAAGATAACAGATAACACAAGAATTGTAGCAGCACTACCAACCATAAAGTATTTATTAGAAAATAATTGTGCAATTATTTTATGTTCTCACTTAGGAAGACCAAAGGGAGAATGTAAGCCAGAATTTTCGTTAGAACCAGTAGCAGAAGAATTAGCAAAATTATTAGGAAAAGAAGTTATTATGGCAAAAGATGTAATCGGAGAAGATGCTAAAGCAAAAGCACAAGCATTGCAAGAAGGACAGATTATGTTATTAGAAAATGTAAGATTTCATAAAGAAGAAACAGACAACAATCCAGAATTTGCAAAACAATTAGCTAACATGGCAGAAATTTATGTAAGTGATGCTTTTGGAGCTGTACACAGAGCACATAGTTCAACAGCAGGAGTAGCAGAGTATTTACCAGCAGTAGCAGGATTGTTAATGGAAAAAGAACTAAAATTTTTAGGAAACGCAATAGCCAATCCAGAAAGACCATTTGTTGCTATTTTAGGTGGTGCAAAAGTTTCTGATAAGATAGCTGTAATTGATAACTTGCTAGAAAAAGTAGATACGCTAATAATTGGAGGCGGAATGGCATATACATTCTTTAAAGCCATGGGATATGGTGTAGGAAAGTCTATTTGTGAACTAGATAAATTAGACCTAGCAAATAGTTTAATGAAAAAAGCGGAAGAAAAAGGGGTTAAGTTAATATTACCAATAGACACTAGAATTGGAAAAGAATATCAGGAAGATACAGAAAGCAAAACAGTAAAATATACAGAAATTCCAGAAGATTGGGAAGGATTTGACATAGGAGAAGAAACAATAAAATTATTTGAAGAAGAATTAAAAAAAGCAAAAACAGTAGTATGGAATGGACCATTAGGACTATTTGAATTGAATCAATTTGCAATTGGAACCAATCGTATAGCCAAAGCACTAGCAGAAGCAAACTGTACAACAATCATAGGTGGTGGAGATTCAGCAGCAGCGATAAAAAAAGCAGGTTTAGAAGAAAAGATGACACATATTTCAACAGGAGGAGGAGCATCTTTAGAATTTTTAGAAGGCAAAGACTTACCAGGAATTCAATGTCTAATGGATAAAGAGTAAAGAGAAAAAAGAAATGAATCAATTTAAAGAATCAATAAGAATGTTCTATAAAACTTATACAAAAGATAAAAAGGGAAGAAAAATATATGAAGCAAGTATAGCCTCTAAAGAACGAAAAAAACATTTGTATCTAGCAACAGTTAGTTGTTTTGTGATGAATAAACAGGGGAAGGTACTAGTCGAAAAAAGAGGAAATAGTGAGACAGAACCAGGAACATTAGATTTAGTATCTGGACATATTGACAATAATGAGACACCAACACAAGCAATGATTCGAGAATATGTTGAAGAATTGCATGGTGGAGATAAAAAAGAGCAAGAAAAGGCAAGGAATGAAGCAATTCAGAATTTGAATAAGTTAATGGAATTAGATTTGACATTTTTTGACGAAAAAGGAAAACCAGAAAAGTATTTTATCCAATTTTATGCTTTACAAACCAATTTAAAAACAATAACAATCAAGAAAGATGAAGTAGAAAAATTTTATTGGATTCCATTAGAAGAGGTATTTAATTTGATACGACAAGGAAAGATAAACTTTCAATATGATAAAAGATTTGAGAAATTATTTCAACAAACAAGAGAATATTATTGTCATAAAAATAAAAAAAATAATGATTTAGAAAGGAATGAGAAAGTATCATGAGAAAAAAAGTAATTGCAGGAAACTGGAAAATGAATATGCTTCCAAATGAAGCAATAAACTTTATAGAGGAATTAGCACCAGTCGTTAAAGATGCAAAAAACGAAGTAATATTATGTGTACCTTATACAGACTTATTTTATGCACTTTTAACAGCACAAAATACCAATATCAAAATTGGAGCACAAAATATGCATTTTGAAGAGAGGGGAGCTTATACAGGGGAAATTTCTGGGAAAATGCTAAAATCAATTAATGTGGAGTATGTTATTATAGGACATTCAGAAAGAAGGCAATACTTTAATGAAACAGATGAAACGGTAAATAAAAAGATAAAAGCAGCTTTCGAATATGGATTAAAACCAATTGTATGTGTAGGAGAAACATTAGAGCAAAGGGAAGCAGGGAAAACAGAAGAAATTATTACAAAACAAACAGAATTAGCATTAGAAGGTCTAACAGAAAATCAAGTAGAAAATACTATCATTGCCTATGAACCAATTTGGGCAATTGGAACAGGAAAAACGGCAACCAAAGAAGATGCGAACAATAGCATCAAAGCAATCAGAAACAAAATTGTCGAAATCTATGGACAAACCGTGGCACAAAGAGTTATAATACAATACGGTGGGAGTGTAAAAAGCACAAATGCCAAAGAATTATTCGAAATGTCTGACATAGATGGAGGTCTAGTAGGAGGAGCAAGTCTTAAGGCAGATGAATTCAGCAAAATAGTGAACTTCGAAAGATGATTTTGGGGACGGAGGAAAAAATCATCTTTCATAAAAAAATAAAATAAATAATGAAGCAAAAAATTAGGGAGATGATTTTTTCCTCCGTCCCCAAAATCATCTTTCGAAGAGAGAAGGAAGGATAAATATGAAAGACAAGTTAACAATGCTAATGATATTAGATGGTTTTGGTGATAATCCAAATCAAGATGGTAATGCTATAAAGTTAGCTAAAACACCTAATATTGATAAACTAGTGAAAAAATATAACCATACAGAAATCAATACAAGTGGTTTAGCAGTGGGATTACCAGAAGGGCAAATGGGAAATTCAGAAGTAGGTCATACCAACATTGGAGCTGGTAGAATTGTATACCAAGAATTAACTAGAATTACAAAATCAATTGAAGATGGAGATTTTTTTACGAATCCAGAATTTATAGCAGCAATTGAAAATTGTAAAAAATACAATTCGAAATTACACATTCTAGGACTCGTATCAGATGGTGGAGTGCATAGCCATAATAGACATTTATATGGTTTATTAGAAATGGCAAAAAGAAGAGACTTTGAAAATGTATATGTACACTGTTTCCTAGATGGAAGAGACACGCCACCAGCATCTGCTGAAGGTTATATTATTAAATTACAGGAAAAAATGGAAGAAAAACAAATTGGGAAGATTGCAAGTATAGCAGGAAGATTTTATGCCATGGATAGAGATAAAAGATGGGAAAGAGTGAAAAAATGTTATGATGCTTTAGTAAATGGTGAAGGAAATAAAGTAGGAGATACCGTAAAAGCCATTGAAGATTCTTATCAAAAAGAAGTATTTGACGAATTTGTAGAACCAACTCTAATTTGTAATGGAGAAGAGCCAATTGCAACCATAGGAAAACATGATTCTGTCATTTTCTTCAATTTTAGACCAGATAGAGCAAGAGAAATCACAAGGGCATTAGTAGACCCAAAATTTGATGGATTCGAAACAAAAAGAGATTTAGATTTATATTATGTATGTTTTACAAATTATGACGAATCTATGCCAAATGTACACATAGCCTTTAAAAAGGAAGCTCTGCAAAATACATTTGGAGAATATGTAAGTAAAAAAGGATATACTCAATTACGTATTGCAGAAACAGAAAAATATGCTCATGTAACTTTCTTTTTTAATGGAGGAGAAGAAAAACAATATGAAGGAGAAGAAAGAATATTAGTACCATCACCAAAAGTAGAAACATATGATCAAAAACCAGAAATGAGTGCTTATGAAGTAACAGATAAAGTATTAGAAGCAATTGAAAAGGATAAATATGATTGTATAATATTAAACTATGCTAATACTGATATGGTAGGACACACAGGAAGTCTAAAGGCAGCAATCAAAGCAGTAGAAACAGTAGATGAATGTGTAGGAAAAGTAGTAGAATTAGTAGAGAAAAAGCAAGGAAATATGCTAATAACAGCAGATCATGGAAATGCAGAACAAATGATAGATTATAGCACAGGAGAGCCACATACAGCCCATACTACAAATCCTGTACCATTAGTATTAGTAACTGCTAATCAAAAATTAAAACTAAAAGCTGGAGGAAAATTAGCAGATTTAGCACCAACTATGCTAGATTTAATGAATCTTGAAAAACCAGAGGAGATGACAGGTGATAGTTTATTAGATAAGGAATAAAAGGGATATGCTAAATCATACAAAAAAAGTAAAAGAAATATATGAAGATATACAAAGAAAACTATTTTATATGATACCAGAAAAATGGGAAAAATTATATCTATATAGTTCCATTTTAGAAGAACCAGATTCAGAAGGAAAAACAGGAGAATTATTTTTCTACTATATACCGAAAGGAATCTTAAAAAAGAAGCCAGTTAATGTGTATGAAATACCAGCAAAATTTAATTTGGATGAAAATCAATATTTAAAATTAGTTCAAATTTTATATGGAAAGATAAAGGAATTAAGAAAAGAATTTCAAAAATCTGAAAGAAAAGAGATTTGGACGAATCTAACTCTATCTATTCAGAATCTAAAATTCAAGGTAGAATATGATTATACTGACTTAAAGGATAGTGATTTTTCAAGTTATGAAAGACATGTTATATGGCGATATGAAAATTTAGGAGTTGGTGAAGAACAAGTAAGTAGAGAAGATAAAAAAATCTTAAAACGTTATTTGTTAGGTGCAAAAACTTTAGAAAGAAAAGAACACTATGATGCTGGTATCTATATTCAAGATATAGAAAATGTAATTGCATATAGTACAGAAAATGTCACTGCGAAACAAGAAGTAGAGCAAGTAGTAGAAAAAGCAGAGAAAAAACGTAAAAATCAACTGATTTTAACACAAGAAGAAATAGAAAAAATGAAAAATCAATCGAGTTATTAAATTTTATATGCGTGTGTTTTGCTTTATTTTAATATTAATATATTATTTTTGCTTTACATGATGTTATGAGGTTTTTTCAATCAGAAACTACCTTAGTTTACAAATATATATAGTAACATTGAATAAGCAAAGATAAAACGTATGTAAAAACATTAAATAAAATGGAGAAATGAAAGGAGTAATTAAAATGATTTATTCAAAAGAATTAGAAGAAATGAGCTGTGTAGCAAAAGGCGTAAACCATGGACCAGCACCAATTCCAGAAGAAGGAAAATGGGTAAAAGCAAAAGAAATTAAAGACATCTCAGGATTAACTCATGGTATTGGATGGTGTGCACCACAACAAGGAGCATGTAAATTAACTTTAAATGTAAAAGAAGGAATCATTCAAGAAGCATTAATTGAAACAATAGGATGTTCTGGGATGACACATTCAGCTGCTATGGCAGGGGAAATTTTAACAGGAAAAACATTACTGGAAGCATTAAATACAGATTTAGTATGTGATGCTATCAATACTGCTATGAGAGAATTATTCTTACAAATAGTATATGGAAGAACACAAACCGCTTTCTCAGAAGGAGGACTTCCAGTGGGAGCAGGATTAGAAGATTTAGGAAAAGGACATACATCACAAGTAGGAACCATATATTCAAGTTCATTAAAAGGACCAAGATACTTAAATTTAGCAGAAGGATACATAGTTGAAATAGGGTTAGATAAAGATGATCAAATCATTGGATATAAATACGTACATTTAGGAAAAATGATGGATAACATTAAAGCAGGAATTGAACCAACAGAAGCAATAGAAAAAGCTTCAGGAACATATGGAAGATTTGCTGAGGCAGTGAAAAAAATTGACCCAAGAGAAAATTAATGAAAATCAGCAATCAGTACATTTTTATAAAAAGATTCAGATTTTAACATACCAACGTATGCCCTAGGCTTGTGTATTTTTAGAAAATACACATTTCACTAATTTTTTAAGTAATTTTGAAGAATAAAACGAATGAAAAGTGACATCTTGTGTTGTCAAAAGAGAAGGATAGGAGAGTTATTAAATACATACCAATACACTTTTGAACTTTGATGCAAAATATGGCAAAGATAAGGCAACAATTGCACATACTTATAAAGGAAGATGTTGCAGAAGATATTTATTAAAAATATAAAAAAGAATATATTAGTATTTTAGAAGAATTGATAGAAAATTTGATAAAAAAATGAAAAATAGGGAGGAATAAAAATGGCAGTAACATTTGAAAGTTATGAAAGAAGAATTGACCAAATAAAGCCAGTTATGGAAAAATACGGAATTAAAGATTTCGAAGATGCATTAGAGATATGTAAAGAAAAAGGATTTAATCCATATGAAATTGTAAAAGGAGTACAACCAATTTGTTTTGAAAATGCAGCATGGGCATACACTTTAGGAGCAGCAATTGCAATAAAAAAAGGATGTATTAAAGCAGCTGATGCGGCAAAAGCAATAGGAGAAGGATTACAAGCATTTTGTATACCAGGTTCAGTTGCTGATGACAGAAAAGTTGGATTAGGACATGGAAATCTAGCTTCTATGCTATTATCAGAAGATACAAAATGTTTTGCCTTCTTAGCAGGACATGAATCTTTTGCAGCAGCAGAAGGAGCAATTGGAATTGCAAAATCAGCAAACAAAGTTAGAAAAGAACCATTAAGAGTTATCTTAAATGGACTTGGAAAAGATGCTGCACAAGTTATCTCAAGAATTAACGGATTTACTTATGTAAAAACAGATTTTGACTTCTTTACAGGAAAAGTAAAAGTTGTAGAAGAAATTTCATACTCTGATGGAGAAAGAAGTAAAGTTAGATGTTATGGTGCAAATGACGTTAGAGAAGGTGTTGCTATTATGTGGATGGAAGATGTTGATGTTTCTATTACAGGGAATTCAACTAATCCAACAAGATTCCAACATCCAGTAGCAGGTACATACAAAAAAGAAAGATTAGCAGAAAATAGAAAATATTTCTCTGTTGCATCAGGTGGAGGAACAGGAAGAACACTTCATCCAGACAATATGGCAGCTGGACCAGCTTCTTATGGTATGACAGATACAATGGGAAGAATGCACTCAGATGCACAATTTGCAGGATCATCCTCTGTACCAGCACATGTTGAAATGATGGGACTAATTGGAATGGGTAACAACCCTATGGTTGGTGCATCAGTTGCAGTAGCAGTAGCTGTCGAAGAAGCCATGAAATAAATGAAACAAGAGGGACAGGTCTTAAATGTTTCATAAAATAAATTGAGTCATGTCAAATTTGAGAGTGAAAGTGAGAAATAATTATGAAGATACTAATAGCAACTCAAAATTCAGGAAAAATAGGAGGAGCAAAACAAGCTTTTTTAGAATACTATGAAAATATAGAAATAGAGGAAATAGTTGTTAGTTCAGATGTACCAGATGAGCCTGTTAATGAAGAGATTTATAAAGGAGCTAACAATAGGGTAAAAAATCTAAAAAGCTATGCAAAACAAAATAACTTAGAAGCAGATTTTTACATTGCAATAGAATCAGGGATTACGAATCAACTAGGGAGATGGGAAATTTTAAGTATAGCTGTGATTGAAGATAATAAAGGAAATGAAAGTTGGGGAAGTAGTGCAGGTTTTCCAGTTCCAGACCGATATGTAAAAGAAATTATACAAACAGAATTTTCAAAAGTAATAGAGAAGATTTTTCATGAGGAAAATGGGTTGAGAAATGGAAAAGGTGGTATTAGCCTATTAACCAACAACAAGATTACTAGAATTAATCTGACAAAGCAGGCTTTTATTATGGCATTGACGCAATTCATAAAACAAGATATTTGGAGTTAACATAGAAAGGGACAGTTCTTAAAGATTTCATTTTATGAAACAATTAAGAACTGTCCCTTTTGTTTTATTTATTATCTTTTTTACTATCTGTAATAATTTCTTTCATAGCACCTAATGAACTTAACGTATTAGTTGCTTCAAAAGGAATAAATATCTTATTAGCATCACCTTTAGCAACTTCTTTTAAAGCTTCTAAAGACTTTAATTGAACTAATGTATCATTTGGGTCTGCTTTTTTCATAGCATCATAAACCATCTGAATTTCTTTTGCTTTGGCATCAGCAACTTCTTTAATAGCTTGAGCTTCACCAGCAGCTCTCCTAATTCTAGCTTCTCGATCAGCTTCAGCTTCTAAAATAGCAGCTTGCTTTTTACCTTCAGCAATTGTAATAGCAGATTGTCTTTGAGCTTCTGACTCTAAGATTAAAGCTCTTTTATTTCTTTCAGCATTCATTTCTTTTTCCATGGCATCTCTAATATCAGCAGGTGGAGTAATATCTTTAATTTCTACACGATCAATTTTACATCCCCATCTATCAGTGGCTTCATCAAGAACTAATCTTAATTGAGTGTTAATACCATCCCTAGAACTGAAAGTTTCATCCAAATCCATTTTACCAATAATATCACGAATTGTTGTAATAGCAAGATACTCGATACCTTTCTTTAAACTTTGAATTTCATATACTGCTTTAGCAGGATCTGTTATTTGATAGAAAACAACAGTATCAATTGTAATTGTAACATTATCTTTTGTAATAACACCTTGAGGTGGAACATCCATTGTTTGCTGTTTTAAGCTTACAACACTTCTTACATGATCAAAAAATGGGATAATAATAGTAAGACCAGCATCAGCAACCTTATAAAATTTACCTAATCTTTCAATAATATATACCTCAGATTGTTTGACAATTTTGATAGACATAGCTGCTATTATTAAAATGATAACAAGTAGAACGAATAAAAACCACATAAATTTTTCCTCCTTTTAATTTATAAATATATTTGTAGTTACAAAACTACCATGTAATTTTGCATAAGTTAACTAAAAATATAATAGTTAACTAAAATTTAAAGCTATTTTTCGATTGGTGAGACAATTGCTTTGACTCCTTGAATTTCTTTGATTTCAACTTCAGTGCCTTGGGCAATACACATATCGTTTATGCCAATAGCAGACCAAACTTCTCCATCTACCTTAATTTGACCAAGTGAATGCATGGAGTTAATATCTTTTGTAACAATTCCAGTTTTTCCAATGTTAGAATATACATTAGTTTTTATGGTATTTTTATTATGGATAAATTTTTTTACAAATGGTTTAGTTGTCAAAATTAAGATGCCAGAAGATATGACAAATGTAGCGGTTTGAATTATTAAGTTATCAGTAAATAGACTAATAAACATAGCAAATAAAGCACCTATTGCTAACCAGAAGATTAAAAAACCTACTGTTATAATTTCAATTATTAAACAGATTCCAGCAATAATTAGCCAAATTTGCCACATAAAATTTCCTCCTTTAAACCAATTATTAGTATTATAACATATATTTGGGAAAAAAGGAATAGGTTATGTTAATTTTTTGGATTGACTACATTGGACATATAAGATATTATATCTTTGAAAGAAGCATCATAAACAGAAATATTTGATTCACATAAGAAATATCATTGAAACAATAGAGTTTTGCTTATCTTAACTTAGTTTTAAGTCAATCTGGTAAAAAGGTAAGCAACAATATTCACAAAAAATTCACAAAAAAATTAGCAGATAGTATTGACAACTGCTAAAAAGGGGTATAATATATAAGAGGTTAGCAATCGATAGTCAAGAGTGCTAAAAGAGGTGAAAAATTTGTTAGATGAAAGAAAAAAGAAAGTCTTACAAGCAATCGTAGAAGAATACATTAATACAGCAGAACCAGTAAGTTCAAATTCAATAACGCAAAACCATGGACTAAAATGTAGTAGTGCAACCATTCGAAGTGAGATGTCAGAACTAGAAAAAAGTGGATTTTTAGATAAAACGCATACATCTAGTGGAAGAATTCCATCAGCAAAAGGATATAGGTATTATGTAGATGAACTTTTAAAAGATGATGATATAAGTATAGAAGAAATTAAATATATTAGTTCGAAATTAGAGACCAAAGTGAACGAAATTGAAGACTTAACAAAAATAGCAGCCAATACTATTTCTGAGGTAACTCATTATACAACAGTTTCTATTGGACCAAAAACGATAACACAATTAATAGAGGAAATTAAATTTGTTTTATTAGGTTCTAGGATGATTATGGCAGTAATCTTAACAGATTCTGGTTTAATTAAAGAAACCATTATCAAATTTGATGAAGATATAAATGAAAAACAAGTAGAAACCATGAATTATATGTTTAACAATAAATTAAAAGGGCAACCAATTGAAACCATAGATAGACCACTAGAAGAATATTTATATGATGAAATGACATATAGTATCAATGTAATCAAACCGATTATTGAACAAATAAAAAAAGTTTTAGAAGAAGACAACAAAATTTATTTAGAAGGAACTAACAAATCATTCGATTTACCAGAATTCAACAGTTTAGAAGTGGCTAAA
>CAPBNZ010000037.1:0-13830 GCA_948585895.1 uncultured Clostridia bacterium
GTAATATGATGTAAAATATACTAAAGAAGGTTTATTATTTATCACTAAGACAGGGAGTTCATAGGTAAGACATAAATAAAATAAGAAAGGAAAGTGATGAATAATGAAATCATTTAAAAAAGTATTAATTATAATTATTTTAATTTTAACAGTAGGATTAATTTCAGGAGCATTAGTATTAGCAAAGAATCAAAAAAAGGAAGAAATAGAAGAAGTAAGCACACAATCTTTGGAAAGCACAAATGAAATAGAAATAGAAGATAAAAAAGAAGATCAAGAAATTATTGTTTCTATTGAACAACAAGAAGAAACAGAAGAAAACCAATTGAAAAATACTAATGAAACTATAGAAAACGAATTACCAAAAGAAAATCTTATAAAAAATGACAGCACAGTCGAACAAAATAAAACAGTTAAAAATAAAACATCTCAAAACGGAAATCAATCAAAATCACTACAAACAAATCAAGATACACAAAACACTAAACAACAATCATCTACACCACAATCTCAACAAATTAATCAAGAAACAAAACCAGTAGAACAGAGTAAACCAGTAGAGGTTAAAAAAGAAGAACCTAAACCAGTAGTAACAACACCAGTAAGAACATATAAAGAGAATACAACGTATATTTCAAAATTAAGAAACACAATCACTACAACAGTAAAGAATAATATATCATCTTTAAACAAATATGGAATAACAAGTTTTGAACAATATAAAATAATAGAAGATTCAAGTATTTGTGCATATAATGGAGGAAACAGAGGAGGTTGGACTTTTGAAAATCCGACAGCATATAATACTTTTGTTAAGAGTATTTTAAAAGGAACATCATTAAGAATATATGCAGTAGATGAATACCAAAATGGAGAATATATAGAAACATTGTGCTATTATGGACATTAGGAAATTAACATAATTTTTTGCAAAAACATTGCAAAATACTGCAGTATACATTCAATAATTCAAGTGCTAAAATATTAATATGAAAAATTGTAAATATGAAAGGAAGCTATCCAGAAAGAGCAGTCTGGATAACTTCTTTTTTTATTTCTTTTTCAAAACAAAGGAGGAATTTTTATGAAAAAAATGAGAGAGAAAATGGCAATTATAATGATAATTTTACTGTTGTTATCATCATATATAACACCATTTTTAAACGTAGTAAATGCGTTTAGTGTGAGTAACGCATATATTTATACTGTAAAAGAAACAGAATATCATTTGCAATTTTGGGACACTAAACAAAATGCCTGGTCCTATATAATTACAAATTATGTTGGTTATACAGGAGAAGATGGGAAATTCTATCCTGCCTATTGCTTAGACGCAGATAAGCACGGAGTAGGAGAAGAAGCACCTTATACAGTAACAGTAACAGAAGCTATTCAAAATCCAGAAGTATGGAGAGTTTTATTTCACGGATTTCCATACAAAACACCAGGAGAGTTAGGAGTAGCAAATGATTATGACGCATTTTGTGCAACAAAGCAAGCAGTATATTGCATATTGTATGGTTATGATCCTTCAACAAGATATAATGGAGGAGATGACAGAGGTACAGCAATTAAAAATGCAATAGTAACAATGGTAACAAATGCAAGAAATGGGGTTGGTGGTAATTATACATCTCCACAATTAGCAATTAATAAAATAGGAAATTTGACAAAAGAAGGAGAATATTATTCTCAAACTTATAGCGTAAGTTCAAATGTACCATTAGGAAATTATAGTGTATATCAAATTTCAGGGTTACCTTCTGGAAGCTATTTTGCAAATACAAATGGCTCACAACAAACAACTTTTTCTGCAGGAGAAAATTTTAAAGTTTATATTCCACAGAAAAAGATAGTATCAAACATTTCAGCTTATATTGGTATTGATGGTAGCTGTAAAACATATCCTGCTCTATATGGTAAAGCACCTAATTCATCAGTACAAAATTATGCGTTAGTAACAGATCCATTTGAAAATGGAAGTGCTGACACAGAAATTAAGATAGCACCAACAGGAGAGGTAATTATCGAAAAAACTAGCACAACAGATAATATATGGAATGGAGCAATTTCAGGTTCATTAATTCCAAATGCAAAATATAATCTATACAATTCTAATATGAATTTAATCAACACATATACAACAAATTCAGAAGGTAAAATTCACATTTCTGGTTTATCTTTAGGAAAATATTATATTCAGGAAACAACACCTACACCAGAATTTACAACATTAAATGATGAGATATATTCATTTACATTAGATTATATGGGCGATAGCAAAGATGTAAAAGTAACTAACACACCTGTTCCAGGAGGATATTTTTCTGCTATTAAACTTTCAGAGAGAAATAATGTATGGACAGGAGTAAAAAAAGGTCAAGGAGTTTCAGGAGCTAAATATGGAATTTATGACAAAAATGGAAATATAGTTAAATCTTATGAAACAGGGAAAGAGTTAATAGCAGTTTCAAAAGAAGATGGAACAATTTTTGACAATGAAAAACTTAAACTAGGAGATTACTATTTGCAAGAAATTGAAGCACCAAAACATTCAAAACTAAATGATAAGAAGTATTATTTTAAAGTTACAGAAAATGGAGGACACGTTTCAGTAACAGCTTCTGATGATGTAGAGGAAGGTGGATATTTCAATATTTATAAAACAACAAATGATGACAATTTATGGACTGCAGAAGTAAAAGGTTCTCCTCTTGCAAATGCAACTTTTAAAATAGAATATACAAACTTTGAGGAAACAAAGAATTGGACTGTAACAACAAATAAAGATGGTAAAATAGTTGATTCTAACTATTCAACAGATGATTTAGAATTAAAACTAGGTACATATAGAGTATATGAGATAGAAGCACCAGAACATTATGAATTAGATAATACAGAATATTATTTTAGAATTACAGAAAATGAACAAAAAATATATTTAGAATTAGATAATACACCTGAACTTGGTAATAATATAGAAATTACAAAAGTATCTTCTGATAAAAATTATATTACAGGAACAGAAAAGGATCAACCAGTATCAGGAGCTAAATATGAAGTTAGAACAGGATACAATGAAGGAGCAACAGTAACAGCAGAAAACTTTAATGAAGGAAAATTAGTAGATACACTTATAACAGATGAGCAAGGAAATACAAAAGTAATAACCGTTGGAGAAGGTAGTTATTTTATTAAAGAGGTATCAGTTCCAGAAGGTTGGCAATTAGATGAAAAAATTTATCAAATAGACGTAATTAGTAATGGAGTAATACACAAATTAGAGCTAGAAGATGAACCAATTCCACAAGGATTTATGAATATTAATAAAACAGCATTACAAAAGAATTATTGGACCAATGATGAGCCAAATACACCACTTGAAGGAGTAAAATTCGAGTTAAGAGATAAAGATGATAATGTGTTATTAGAACTAGAAACCGATAAAAATGGTAAATTTTCAAAAGATATTCAATTAGATGTTGGAACTTATTACTTATGGGAAGTAGAAGCACCAGAATATTACATAATGAATGATAAACCAGATATATTTGAAATTACAGAAAACGGACAAAAAGTAACAATAGATATAACAAATGATGTAGAACCTGCTGAATTTGTAGATGTTTCAAAAACTCCTGCAAAAGACAATAAAATTACAGGAGAAAAGGAAAATACATTTTTACCAAATGCAGTATATAGAGTTGAGAATGTTGATACAGATGAATTTGTTGCAGATTTAACAACAACAGCAGAAGGACATTTAGAAGAAAAACTAATGCTTGGAGCAGGTAATTATAGAATTTTTGAAATTGAATCTCCAACATATTATTTGATTGATTCATCTATATATTATTTTACTGTTAAAGAAAATGGTAAAGAAGTATATTTTGAATTTAAAGATAATCCTGTCGAAGTAGAAGTAAATGTAGAAAAATCAGGAATAGTAGAAGCACAACCTAATGATGAGATTAGATATGATTTTGACGCTGTAGAAAGTTTATCTAATGTACCACTAGATAACTTTACATTTGTTGATGATTTACCTTATGAAAAGGTTAAATTGACTAAACTATTTACTGGAATTTATACAGATAAAGTTGAATTTGATGTGTATTATAAAACAAATCTATCAGAAGAGTGGATTTTAATAAAGGAAAATTTAGATTCAACTGTAAATAATTTCATTGATTTTTCAACTATTGAATTAAAAGAAAATGAAGTGATAACAAGTTTCAAAATGGAATTTGGAACTGTGCCAGAATACTTTAAAGCAAATACTACACCATTTATATTTACAAAAGTAAATTCAGATATTAAGCCAGATGATGTATGGACTAACAATGTTCATTTATATGGAACATATTTAGATGTAAATGTAAAAGATGATTCAGATTGGACTACTAAAACATATAAGAAAGAACTAACAATTAAAAAACTTCCACGAACTGGAGAATAATCAAGAATAGGCTAGTTTAGTTAAAACAACTATTCTAGCCTTTATATTATTTAAACAAGAATTTAAAATATTAAATTTTTATTTAAGTAATATATGAGGAGTAAAAACAAATGGATATTATAACAAAAGATAGCATAAAGCAATTGTTTAATAAGTTAGAGAAAATAAATAATCAAAAACAGGAATTTATTTATAATGCAAAAACAAATACTTTTGGATATGCAGATATTAAAGAAATTTATTATAAAGGAAACAGCATTTTTATAGGAATCCAGAAGGAAATATTAAAATTCCAAGAATATAGGTTAAATTTAGAAATAGATTTGATAAACAAAGAGAGTAATAATAATGTTCCAGTTAAACAGGAAGATATTGAGTACATAAACGAATTAAAAATAAGAGTAGATAAAATAAAGGAATTATCTAGTGATGAATTAGTTGGAATATCAGATGAAGGCGATATACTTGAAAATATAGACTTATACAGGAAATTAAGCGAAATATATTCAGAAATTACAGAAGAAAAAACTTTAGAAAATTAATTTACAAAGGAGAAATATTATGGCTACTACTAAAACAAAAGAAAAAAAGAAAACTAATAAGAAATCAGCAAAAGAGATTGTGGAAGAGAATAGAAAGAAAATAGTTGATAAATTAATTTCAAATATGGAAAAAGGATATATATTTTCAGAATGGGCGTGGAATAGAAATGCTTTTTTACCTCGAAATGCTGTTACAGGAACACAATATCAGGGAATTAATAGATTGAATTTAAGTTTTGAAGCAATAGAAAATGGATATGAAGATCCAAGATGGTTGACACTAAAAAAAGCTAATGAAATGGGATATAGGGTTAAATCAGGTACAAAAGGAGTATTTTGTGAAAAATGGATATGGCAGAAAATGGAGAAAGTAATAGATGAGGAAACAGGAGAAGTAGAAAAGGACGAAAACGGAAAAGATAAATATAAAATGGTGGAATTATCAAGACCTATAATAAACTATTTTTATTTATATAATGCTAGTCAAATTGAAGGTATTCCACCATATATAGAACCTAAAAAAGAAGAACAAAGTAATGTATTAGAGATGGCAGATAGTTTTATTGTTTCATCAGAATGTCCTATCGAAGAAAAATTTCAAGAAAAGGCTTTTTATAGTCCGTTTGACGATAAAATAACTTTACCACCTAGAAAATTTTTTAAGTCAGATGAAGCTTTTTTAGGAACATTGCTTCACGAAATGTCGCACTCTACAGGCAATGAAGAAAGATTAAATAGAGATATTAAGAATCGTTTTGGAACAGAAAAATATGCAATTGAAGAATTGACTGCAGAACTTTCTTGTGTATTTTTGGAAGCAGAATTAGATAAGGATATAGATTTTACAAGGCAAGACCATATAAATTATTTTAATTCGTGGATTCAGGTTCTTAAAAATGATCCTAATGAATTATACAAAGTATGTAGTAATGCGAGTAAAAGTTGTAATAGATTGATGGATAATTACGAAAGAGTTAGAGCTTTTGAAAATACACAAACAAAGCAAAAAGATGAAAATGAGCTAGAAGCAGTAATATAAAGAAAGAGAGAACAATCTTATGGAAGTATACGGAAATATTACAGAAATACCTATTTATAACCAAATAGAAGAAACAAATGAAATTTATTTTTCTGTAAAGATAAAAACTATTGAACAAAAAATTATAGATATTGCATTAGCAAGTTCTGTTGATAATGATTATGAAAAATACAAATTAAATAGACCTATATATGCCTTTGTATCAGAGAAAAATGATAAATTAAAAATAGCAAAAAAAGTAGAGTTTATATCAAAAAGAGATTTAATAGATAAAGCATTATTATATTATAAAAATGAGAAAATAACATTGGATAATTATATTCAAGTATGTAGAGATAATGCAGATTATGAAAAAAAAAGTGATAATACAGAAGAAAATGAAATTGAATATCAAAAAAATGTTATAAGACAAATTAGAAATGATAAAAGATTTGAGTCTAAGGGAGATATTATAAAAGGTTTTTTAGAAGAAGAAATTTATGAAATAATTGGTGGTTTTTTGAAATCTTTTTTAGAAGAAAATGATATAAATACTGATGTTGTTGATTTTCAAATAATAGGATCAAGAAATAAAGGAACAGCCAAAAAGCGTTCTGACTTAGATGTTTTAATTGAATATAACAACGATAATTATAGTGAAGATAGTCTATTTAATAGCTTAAATGATGAAACAAATGGATTAAAAATAAATGGAATAGTTGTTGACTTTAATCCTATTACACCATCAAAATCAGGTACGATAGAAGAATGGTTAGAGAGCAATTATGACTATAATAAGTATGAAGAAGAGTTGGAGGAATAAATGGAAGAAAAAATATTAAATATTGAACTTATAAATAAATTAATAAATAAAGAAGGATTATTTAATGTAGGAGAAAGAGAAGATTTTTTATATAAAAATAGTAATCAAAATATTTGGAATCTTACTTTGATAAGAGATGAAGATATATATTCTCCTTTTATATTTGCATTGGAAGGAAGAAAGGTTGGTACAAATGAAACTTGGAGTAGAAGATATACAGATATAAAAGAAGCACTTTTACATATAGTAAACGATTTTAATGAAAATGCTAGTATAAAAAATAAATATAGCAATATAGAAGAATACTTAAATGAAAAAATAAAATTAATATATAAATATGAAGAAAATGACAATTACTATTATGAAGATGAAAATGAAAATTTATATTGTGAAAATGGAAATCAAAATGTAGGCGAAGTATGTTTAATGTACTGCACAAAAGAGTATGGAGAACCTATATGCAAAGTTGAAAATTTAGAAAAATATGAATTAGTTAATAATCCAAAAGATGATCCTAATTATGAAAGAAAAAAAGCTAACCAATATAATTATATGATGTTAGATAGATTAAGAGCTGATTGTGATTACTTTATAGGCAATGGAAATGGATTTTTAGGTCATCTTTATTATGAAGATATAGATAAACATATAGAAGAAATGAAAAATATTTATAATTCTTTTTCAGAAAATGAAAAACCAGAATGGATAAGCTTAGAAGATATAGATAACTACAAAGAAAAAATGAATAAAATGTTAGAAAAAAGTGAGGAAAAAGAAATATGATAAAACAGAATATAAAGTTTTATGCTGAAAAATTTTTTGAACTCTTAAAAAAAGAATTTGAAAATAATATTAGTTATAGATATAAATTATTATTTTTAAAAAATGAGGAGTATAATCAATATTCTGTTTGTCTTGCAATTGATACAAATAATGATGGTAGTAAAAATAAAATTGCTTATTATACATATAAAGACTTTATGAAATTAGAGAAGGAGAAACAATTAGAATTTGTAGGAAACTTTTATAATGCAGAAATTATAGGAAAAAAAGAAAACGAATTTGGAATTGAAGATGTAAATAAAGATTTTTTACATTTATGTAATTTTAACTATTTAAGAGATAATAAAGAAATAGAAGATAAGGAGGAAGATAGTTTATGAAAAAGAGTAATTACAGAAATGGCAATGAAACTATAATAAATTACTATAATAAAATAACTGCTAAATTAGATTCGTATGGATTAGAAAGTTTAAATATAATAAGAACAGAAACTTTATTATTTATTGATAAGGATATTGAGCATTTTACAATAGATGTAACTGTACCTAATAAGCTATCTGATATGGACGTAGAAAAATTTTATGAGATTATAGAACAACAAATATTACCAGAATATATGAAAGATTTCTATAACACAGTAGATTTTAAAGTTAGATTACTTGATGAGAGTGGTAAATCTCCAAAAATAGAGAGAATATTTAAAAATAAGCAAATGCAAGAAGATAAATTTTATAAATATGATGGAACTGATATTTTTCCAAAAAAAATAAAGTCATATGATGGATATATTTTTACCAAAGTAAATGATGGAATATATGAGAACGCTTTTTTACCAGTATATATGAATGAAAGAGGAGATTCGTGTGTAATTACAGATATTGAAAAATATGAAGTAGTAGAAAATAGTAGCGAAAATACAAAAATTCAAATGCAGGATTATAAATATATAATCAAATGTGATTTAGATAATCATAATCATATATATCAAAACCAATATTTATTAGTAGAAGACTATAAAATTCAATCTAATTTAGATGTAGACTTAATAGGCGACTGCTGTTTTAATTGTGATTTTGAAATATTAGATCCAAAATTAGTTGCAAAAGTACAATCATTAGATGATGTAAAAAAGTTTTGTGAATCAAATAAAATTGATATAACAAAAAATTTAGATAAAGAAGGTAATTTAATTGTAGGAGCTTCAAAAGATATGATTATTGCTAGTGATTTGAACAGATATGATAGAGAACAAGAAATAAAAAAAGAACTGTAAATGAAAGATAGGATAAGGTGGAATAGAAAATATGAAAAATGAATTTAGATTTTATATATATGATTTTTTAATAGGTTCTCATATTTTAACAATAGATACGGAGAAAAATAGAAGTAGGATAGACTGTCTAAATATTTATGGACAATGTTACTCGTTTGGAGAAAAATGGGATAAAATAACAAAAGCTACCATAAATAGAGCTTTAAATAGGACTGGTTATTGTTATGATGATTATATTAAAGAACATTTTACAGATCAAGGAAGAGATTTAGAAAAGAAGATTCTATTTAAGTCAAATGATTATAATGAATGTATAAAATTTATAGCTGATTTTGGAGTAAAAAATTCAAGCCTTGTAAGTCCAGATAAAAAAGAATCATACAAATTGTATCATAAAAGTTATTTAGATATTCCAGAAAATAAGATTGGCGAAATTTTAGAAGATGGAACAGTAAAAAAAGAATATTATCAAGAAGGGTATATTTATAAAAGTATTTGTAATTTTTATAGACAAGATGGAATCTGTTATATTTCAGAAGGACAAGCAGACAAAATAAACAAGAAAAGCAAACCAGGAGAAGACTATGAAACATATCAAACAATATATGAAAAAGTAAAAGAAGCTTATGAAAAGTCAGGCGTAGATGAAAAAAAATATAAGCTTAAAGATTTTGTAGCAACTATATTTAATGACTTAAATTGGCAATCTGTTGAAACATTGACAATGGATTCAATTGACGCATTAGACAATGAATATTTTTTAGATGAAGAAGAATCAGAAAGTATATAAAAAGGGAGGATATTATGGAAAAAGAAACTAATGAAAAAAATTTAAAAGAAAGAATACAAGACTGTTTATTTGTATTGGATTTTGATACGCAAAGAATGAGTACAGGTGGAAGTCAAGCTTATAGAGAATTAAGAAATATAGTTATTGACTTATATAACGATAATGTAAAAATGATTGAAAAAGTTAAAAACTATGAATTAGAAAAATCTCAAAATGAGGAGGATAAACAAATATGAGCTACGAAATAGTAAAAAGCATAGTAATAAAAAAAGATAGAGTTTTTTCACGAATGGATAGTAATAATGTATATCCAAAAGACTTTATAAGTATGGAAAATCCTGGACTAACAAGAATTTATAATGAAAAAGGACTAATGGGGTTATATGTTTCTTTAGTAGAAGGTGGCTTAAGTGGATATTTACATTTTCAAAAAGGTGGAAACAAATTAGTTAAACAGCTTGAACGTATTACTGATAGTCTATTTGAAGATAAACAATACAGAAATATGAAAAATGAAGCTGATAAATTAGAATATAAATTATGGGATTTTAAAGAAGAAAATGAAGAAAAAAAACAATGTAAGCAAGAATATGATAAATATAGTGAAAAATTACATAACTATGTTGATTTAAAAGTACGAGAGTTTTTTAATCCTAAATTAAAAGTACCTGATTCTATAAAAAGAGAACTAGATAATGTATTAGAAATGTATGAAGAAAACTTAGAAAATGATGAAGAAGATATTTTTTCAGGAACAGAAGAAAGTTATGCAAATGAAATGTTAAATCAAGATATTTTCAATGTTTTAAATAGAGATAATGTAGAAAAAATAATGGCATTAAATAATAATATGTTTACTTTATTAAATATAGATTTTAGAAACAAAAGTTATGAGCAAATAGTTGAGCAAATAACAGATAAATTATATGAAAAATTTGTAAATTGTATAAATATTCTTGATGAAATAATAGAAGTCAAAGAAAACGAAAAAGATGAAATTAGTGAAGCTTTGACAGTATAATGGAGGTAATTGAAAATTATCACGATACCTAATCAGAAAGGAGATTCACAAATGAATATTAAATTTTATAAGCAATTACTAGATGAATTATTAGAAGTAAACCAAATTACCGATATTACAGAGGAACAAAAAGAAAAATTTTTTGAAAAATATGATCTTTTAACAAAAGACGTTTTTCATTATTATGAATTGACTTTAAATTCTCAAAATCAATCAGGAATTATATTTCTAAAAGAAAAATATCCTAATAACTTTATTATCTCTGAATTATTGGATTCAAAGATAAAATATATTGATTTAAGAATGAAAGAATATGAAGATAGATATTGGGGATTATGTGGTGTATTTACAGCATTTTATGGAGTAGATAATAATGATATAAAACAAGAAATTGAAGCAATGACAGATAAGGAAAGAAGAAGTAAGTTTGTCGAAAAAAATTACAAACAAATAGAAGATTGTGAAGAAAAGTATTTAAAATTGGTTAATGAATATAGGCAAAAACTTTATGAGAAACAAGAAAGTGAAATATAGCAATAACTATTAGCGAGCATTTATGGCTAACAGATTATTAAAAAATTTGTCGAAAAATAATATACTGTTATTAAATATAAGAAAGGTTGATATTATGGAAGTAACAGTAAATTATGAGAAAGTAGGTAATAAAATACGAGAAAGAAGAAACTTTTTGAAAATAACGCAGGAAAATTTAGCGAATGATATTAATGTATCAGCTTCTTTTATATCAGACATAGAAAATGGCAGAAGAAAAATGAGTTTAGAAACAATAATAAAAATATCTATTGTTTTAAAGACAAGTTTAGATTATTTTGTATTAGACAATGTTAAAGATGTAAAGATAAAGAATGAAACTAAATTTGAAGAGTTAAAAAATATCTTAGGAACAGTTGATGAAAAAGGAGAAGCTGTATTTTTAGATTTTGCAATAAATTCAGCTAAGTTTTTATCAAATAAATATAAATAGACATAAAATTTTGCAAAAACATTGCAAAATTATGCAGTATACAATAAGTTTTTTAAGTGTTAATATTATATTATGAAGAAATTAGAGAAAGGGAAATAATCCTTTTCTCTTTTTTATTAATTTTAGGAGGTAAAAGTATGAGTATTCAAGTAAAGTCATTAGGGCTAGTAAAAAATGAAGAAATAGAAATAAAGGCAATTGCTTCATTAGAGGTTGAAGGAATGAGAATTGACGGAATAAGGGTTAATGAAAGTGAAAATGGTAATTTGTATTTGCAATTTCCAGAAAGAAAATTTAAGAAAAGGTCTACTGATGAATTAATTACAACTAGATTAATGTTTGCAGATAATGATGTATTTAAGAAAATTAGCGATACGCTAATTAACGCTTATAAAGAGAAAAAAGAAAAAGGCGAATTTGAAGTTGCTGATATAGAAGTAGATAATAAAAAAGGTGTAACTGTAACACAAGCAAATCCTTTAAATGATCAATCAAAAAAGACAAAAGCTATGGTGGGCTTAGAAACTAATGGAATCTATTTGAAAGATATTAGATTAAATGAAAGTAATGATGGAAAATTATATTTACAATTTCCTAATCGAAAAACAAAAGATGATGAATATAAAGATATGTTCTATCCTACAAATTCTGAATTAAGACAACAATTAACAGAGCAAGCTATAAATATGTATCAAGAAAAGTTAATTGCAAAAGAATTTGATGAATCTGCAAAAGAAACAGAAGAAAATGAATTATAGGATAAATAATAATTTGGAGGAAATTATTATATGAAAAATAAAGGATATTCAAAAGAATTAGAAGAGAGAATATATAATGATGAAGAAGAATTTGAGTATATATCGAAAGCTATGTTTGGTTTAAATAAATATGTGTATACATTTAAAACAAGAGAAGATTATGATAAAGCATATAAAATATTAGAATCACAAGGAAATATAATAGAAACCTTTGTAAATAATGCGTATGGATTTGAATTTTGGGAATATAAAGATTTTTCTATAAAAGATGAAGAAAATATAGAAAATGAAGAACATACCACTAATAGAAAAGTTTTATTTAATTTTTCAAAGGATAATATTCGAGAAATGTATACATATATTCATCAAGAAGGAAAAAATATTTATGATGGTTTAGCTTATTTATATTCTATATGCACAACTGATGAAGAATTGAACAAATATATAATGACTAAAATTAATTATGATACCAATAATAATGCTTTGAATAGTGAAAAATTATATGCAATGCAAATAATTGCTAGAAACAATTTTGAAAACAAATATAAAGAATTATTAGGCGAGTATACTATGTTTACAGTTGACAAGGCTTCTCTTGAACTAGAGGAAGAAACAATTCAAAAATATCCTCAATTAAATTATGATAAAGAAGCAAAAACATTTGAATTAGAAGTAGATGAGGATAAAATAGATAATTTTTTTATTACATACAGATGTTATCCAAAAAATGTTATAAAACAATTAGAAAATAAATTATTCAATGAATATGGAATACCAGTAACAATTGGAGATGAAAATATAGAACAGATTCAAAAGGAAATGGGAGAATTAGGAGTTTCTATATATCTAAAATATTATGATTGGTATATAGAAAATGGCTTATATGAACATACAGAATATATAGATTCATTTTGTTATGGGAAGATTGAAGAAATTAAAGATTATTTAGATGAAGTTATTAATTTTACAGAAAATAGTGATGAAATAAGTAAAGAAAATAAAATAGGAATAATAAACCAGGCAAAAGAATTTAAAAGTAAACTAGATGAGTATGAGAGAACAAAAGAGGAAGAAGTGGAAATAAATGAATAATGAAGAGAAAATATTAGAAGTAATTGAAGACAAAGAATTTATAAAAGAATTAAATATAAGTGAAGAAGATATTTTTAAAGCAATAAAAATGGCAATAGAAGAATGTGATGAGTTGCAGAAATTAATAAATGAAGAAAAAATAAAAGGTACTACGTTTAAAGACTTATATGAAAAATTAAGAGGACATAATGGAGAATTTGATAATCGTGGAGTTTATTCACACAATTATTTTGATTTAAACTATAAATCTTTATTAGTTACAATTACAGAAGATTCTCAAAATAAT
>CAPBNZ010000037.1:13844-18232 GCA_948585895.1 uncultured Clostridia bacterium
ATATAAAATTGATAGAAGTGATGTATATATTTATCCTAATAATATAAGTGAAGTTTCAGCAGATGAATTATTTATATTGAATCTTAAAGAAACTATAAAAATAGACCAATTCATTCAATATATTAATGAAGATATTGGAAAAATATTATTAAAAGATTATTATAGTGAAGTTAAAGATGTAAATAATACTTATATGATTGTTTATGCTTTAGAAGCAGGGAATGATTTTGGACTTAAATATATAAGAAAAGGTAAATTGAATGAAGAAAATTTACAAAAGGTTTTGGCTGAAGGCAAAGATATGATTAATGATGGAACAGATTGTTCAAAATTTAAAATAGCCATATTTAATAGTGAAAATAGTCAATTTATATGTTCGTACTCTCTTGACTTAAATAATTTAGAAAAAAGTTACAATTTACAAACTGTATGTAAAGGAATAGAATTAATTAATTTGCTAGATTCATATAATTCAATACTAAGAAGAACGAATCTTGAAAAGTTATGTAATAATGAAATTTTAGGAATATGTGAAAGAAACGATTATAAAAGTATAGATTATATACCAAATATAGAACAATTTACTAAAATAAATTCTAATAAAAGGATTAATGAAAAAGAAATATTTTTTGAAGATGGTATTTTAATTGAAAATGGAGTTATAAATGCACTAACAACTTTAGACGCAGGTCAGATAGAAAAAAACTTTGGATTAAAAGAATTAAATTATGATGAAGACTATTATGACGCTTATTTGAATTATGATAGTAAAAATGATAGTTGCGAAATGACAATTGTAGCTGTTACTGATGATGATAGACAGTATTATATATATTTACCTAAATCAGAGGAAAAAGAAATGTTAAAGAAATCATTAGAAGAGTATGTAAAAACTATTGAAGGAAAAAGTATACAAGATTTATTAGCAAAAGAAGAGGAGTTGGAACAAGAATGACAGCAAAAGTAAAAAATAAAAAATTTAGTGGAATCAATATTCAAATATTAAAAGTATGTAATTATAATTTAGATGAAATAGATAGTTTTATAGAACAACTTAAAGATTTTAGAAATGAAATAAAACAAAAAGATGTATTGAGTAAATATGAAAAAATAACTGATACACAAACATTAATAGATGAACTAAATAAGCTTAATGAATATGATTTAGATACACTTGATATTGCTTATAGAATTGAAATGGATAACAGATATTATAATTCTGATTTAAGAGATTGCTTATTGGAAGATATAGAAACAATAAAATTTAATAATCTTGAAAAAACATCAAGATTTAATGTGATTCTGGACGAACTAATTCAACAAGTCGAAGGTATTGCATTTGATTATGATATTAAACTAGAAGAAAAAGAAGAAATTGAACAATAGGGAGATACAAATGAATAAAGAAAATGATTTTAATAATTGGTTAGATGAATTTATAAAGAGAAAAGGTATTAAATTAAGTGAAACTTTTACAGTTGAAACTGATAAAGTAGGACATTTATTTGATTATGAAAGTGTAATAGATCAAATAAAAACTGCAACAGATAAAGAGAAAAATGGAATTAAAACAATGCTTATAAAACTTGATTATGAAAATAGAGATATAAAAGCATATTTAAGACATTTAGCTGTTCCACTAGCAAAACTTATAAATGCAAAGGTGTTAGGCATAGAAAGTGAAGATGTTAGAAATCAAATTGACAGAATGAAGGCAAAAGAAGATTTAATAGAGTTAGATTTAATATGCAAAAAAATATTAGATATTGATTTTAAAAATAAAAAAACTAAGGATATTAAAGACAGTATAATAAGTAGAGTAAATGATAAAGCTTTTGAATTGATTAAAGAATATCAAATATCAAGTGATGAATATTTGGAATTACTTGAACAAAATAAAGATTATAAAAGATTAGAAGAAAGAAAAGAGCAGATGGCACAAGACAGGTATACTATGATTTGGGAAAATTGTTCTCCAAAAGAAATTGTAGATATTTTAAGAAATGATTATTTCTATACAGACAAAGAAATAATAGATGATTTTGTAGATGAAGAAACTCAAGAAGAAGTAAGAAAATACTTGTCAGAATTAAGTGAAATAGAAGAAGATTGCAAAAATGTAGTTTTAGATAATGGATATATTTTTGTATTTGATAACGAGTTTTGCTTTTCTAAATTAAAAGAAATTTGTGAATATAGTCAGGATTTTGCAAGTATTCGAGAAGGATTAGAAATTGCAACGATAACTAATTCTGATGTTAGTAAAGAAGCTTTTTTAGTAAAATACGATAATAATATAGAAATTATATACAACTTTTACAATAAAACTTCAAAAGAAATGGAAACTTATGAATATGAAGTATTTGATATGAATGGAATTATGTCTAAAGAAGAGCTAATAGAAAAAATGAAAGAAAAACTTGAACATTTTGAAGAAAAATACAACAGATTAGAACAAGGCGAAGAAAATATAGAGGTTGAATAACTAGGAGGAGTAAATGGGATCTGATTATATAAAAAATCTAAGAATGGATAGAAAAAATAATATAATGACTGCAGATATTGCAGATATGAGAAGTTATCCTATTACTTTTGATAATGTAGAACTTTATAAGAAAAAGGAAAGCTTTGAAGAAAAATATAGTGCATTAATATTTGATATTGTTTCAGGTATGTTACATTTTACAAATAGCTCTCACAGACTTGCTAAATTAGGTTTTGGAGAAAAAACATCTGTTGAACTCCAAAATTACTATGATGATTATAGAGTGTTAGGCTCACTTGGTGTTTATAAAAAATACGAGAATAAAATAAATCAGATATTAAATAATGGAATTGATGGAAGGAAACTTGAAATTATTCCATCAGAATTAGAACTACATTATAAAATGGAAACTTTACCTAACAAGAATTTTAAAGATGTAAGCAAATTATTTTATTCACTTGAATCAATTACAGAGAATAATAGTCTATCAATTGAAGAAAAGAAACAACTGTATGAAGAAATGTTGAATAAAGAATTAAGTAAAGAAGATAGAGAAAGACCTTTATTTGTTCAATATAACAAAGATAATCCAGATATAATTGTTTCTGTATATCCAATAATTAAAAAGAATACATATAAAGAAGATGTTTTTTTGAGTTATTATTTTGATATTAAAAATATAAAAACTAATTTTGAAAAAATTTATGATGATATTGGAATGATGATAAGTTATATTTTAGATGATGAATTAAGAACACAACAAGTTTTACACGGAATGGAACAACAATTTATAAAAGATGAAAAATTAGAAATGAGCAAAAAACAAGAGGAGGAGCAAGAAATAGAATAGGAGAAATAAAATAAATGAATATAGATTTAAAATTAGGGGATTGCATAAAATTAATGAATGATATTGAAGATAATTCAATTGATTTAATTTTATGCGATTTGCCTTTTCAAAAGACAAAAAATGAATGGGATAAGATAATACCTTTTGAAGAACTTTGGAAACAATATAATCGAATTATAAAGGAAAATGGAGCTATTATTTTATTTAGTCAAGGTAGTTTTTATATTGATTTAGTAAATAGCAACAGAAGGCATTTTCGCTACGATTTAGTATGGGATAAACAACTAACAACAGGATTTTTAAATAGTAATAGACAACCTTTAAGAAAGCACGAACAAATAGCTGTATTTTATAAAAAACAACCTACATATAATCCAATATTTATACAAGGACAACCATTACACGGAAAAGGTAACAAATATAAAACAGCTAATATAAAAAATCAAAATTATGGAAAATTTAATAAGTTAGAAGATTATAGAAAGGGAAATACCAATAAATATCCTACATCTATTATTTCGATTCAAAAGGTACACCCTTCAAAAACAATACACCCTACAGAGAAACCAGTTGAGCTTATAAAATATTTGATAAAAACATATACCAATCCAGGAGAAACAGTTTTAGATAATTGTATGGGATCAGGAACAACAGCTATTGCTTGCTTAAATACTACAAGAAATTTTATAGGAATTGAAATAAATAAAAATTACTATAACTTAGCCAGTAAGAGAATATATAAAACAATTTTTATGGAGGAAAAAAATGATTGAAATTATAGAAAAAGAGCCTTTTAGGTTTGAAGATACAAATATCCGTCCTGTTGTAATGATAAAAGATGGGAAAGAAATCTATATAAGAAATAAAGTGTATATAGGAGAAAAGGAGTATGAAAGGACAATCAATGTGCTTAAAGTTAGTGATGGAAAATATACAATTTTTTACGGGGCATACGATAATCCGTTTGATATGCTTCAGGATATATCAGAAAAAAAGCAATTAATAAAAAAAGATTTAAAGGAAATATTTGATAATAGTGAATCAGAAGGAGAT
>CAPBNZ010000038.1 GCA_948585895.1 uncultured Clostridia bacterium
TGGAGACGAAACCAATGGAGACGAAACCAATCGAGATGGAACCAACTTAAGATTTATTGAATGTCTGTATAATAAGATTCTCCAAAACCATAGGTTATCCTATAATATTTCCCTATAAAAAATGGTTCTCCTTGTTCCTTTATATCATAAATTGGAGAAATCACCTCTTTTCCCTGTTCATTAATAGCTCCCCATTTTCCATCTTTTTTTACCGCTGCAAAACCATAAGAATTAAATTCATAGACTTTATCATATTTGCAATCCACTACTATCTTACCACTACTATCTGTAAATCCATATTGATTATTTTCAACTTTAACAAATAATTTATTGTCTGGATATACTTCTGTATTCTTTAATTCTTTTCCTTCTTTGTCAAAATATCTCGTTTGCTCTTCATTATATATTTTTACATAATTTTTTTGTACTTCGATTATAGCATTTTGCATTTCACAAATCTTTTGCATAGTCTTTTCATATATTTGCGTTATCTTACCTTCTACTAATGTTGTCTGTATTAAATTCGTATCTTGAATCCTTTGTAAGGAATCATTTTCAGGTTGTATTTTTATCTTTCCCTTGTCATCTACTATTCCCAATTTTCCATTTTCATTACTTACCATAAAATAATTATCATATAGATATTCAATATAATTATATTTTTCTTCTATTAGCTTCTTTCCTTCTTTATTAATAACTCCATATTTAGTTCCCTTTTCATTATTAATTCTTATTTTATATTTTTCATTACTCGTATTTAATATCGATACATTAACATCAATATTCGCCTGTGTTCCATTCGTATCATAAACCGTTGTTCCTTGCTCATTTTGAGCATATACATAAATTCCTATTATATCTATTTGATTATATTGTACTGGAACAATCACTTGTCCTTCCAAGCTTGCAATTCCATATTTTTGACTTTGTTCTATAACAAATATTCCATTACTAGCATCATATCGAATCGATTGATATTCATTTGCAATAATAGTTTTCTCATTTCTAGTAACCCCATATTTCCCATTTCTTGCGGCAATTACATATCTATTTTTATTATCTTGAATTTCTGTAACTCTTGAAAGTTCATTATATTCTTCTTTTAAGATTTGTTTTCCTTTATCATCTAGATAACCATATCGATATCCTTCTTGCGTTTTAACTGATACGATATAGCCTGCATATTGATACCCATTGGCATCTGTATAATATTGATCTACTATAATGGTGTCATATTGGACTTCTACCAATTTATTTCCCTTGATATTGATAACACCATATTTTTCATTTTTCTTCACTAATAATTCACCCTCTTTATATGGTAAACTATCAATTTCATCATAAATTGCTTTCGTTAATTCTTTTCCTTCTAAACTAATTAATCCATATTTTCCATCTTTTTCATATTTCATTACGCTCTTTTCATACATTAAATCACTTGCTACATTCCTTAATCGAATTGGTTGTACCTGATTATATTGTGTTAATATTTCTTTATTGTCTTCATCTAGTATTTGTGTATTATCTCCTTGGTAACATACAAATACTCCCTTTTCTGGATTTGGTATCTTTATCTCATTAAATTGGGGATTTATAATTATATTACCATTCTGATTGATTACACCATACAAATCATTTTGTTTTAATATGAAATAGTTATATTCTTTTACTGTTTCTATTTCATATTTTTTTCCATTTTCTATCACAATATGATAAATAATAGCTGATATTATTGCTGCTAATATTAATATAATTACTGTGACTATCATGATGTATTTTTTTTTCATTTTTATTTTTTCCTTTCAAAATTTATGGAACGAATTATTACTTTTCAATCTGTTTTTCTTCTATATTATTTTTACATGCTTTTACTTTTAGAATTCTCTTGTCTTCATATTCTTCTATTTTATAGGTCACATCTTGTGTATCAATTATAGGTAACTCCTCCTCTTCTGGAATCCTTTTTAATTGGTCTTGTAGGTATCCTGAAATAGTATCATAATCTCCTTCTGGTATTTTAGCATCTAATATTTTATTAACATCATAAATTGTCATACTTCCACTTAATAGATAGGTATTCTTATCAATTTGTTCATACTCTTTCTCTTCTTTGTCATACTCATCATAAATGTCTCCTACTAATTCTTCTAAAATATCTTCCATTGTAATTAGACCAGAAGTTCCACCATATTCGTCAACAATTATGGCAATTTGCTTTTTGTTTTTCTGTAACTCCTTAAACACTTCATTTATTAATCTATTTTGTGATACAAAATAGGCATCTTTTACTACATTTCTTACTTTAAAACTTTTTTTATTGATATTTTTTAATACATCTTTTATATACAACATTCCTTTGATTTCATCAATGGTTTCTTCATACACTGGTATTCTACTATAACGATATTCTTCTTGTGAAAGCACTTGTAATAATTCTTCACTGCTAATATTAATGTCAACAGCAAAGATATCCTTCCTATGTCTCATAATTTCAGAAACAGTTATATCGTTAAACTCAAATACATTATTAATAAGTTCTTTTTCTTCTTCTTTAATTGTTCCTTTTTCTTCTCCTTGATCTACCATCATTTTAATTTCTTCTTCTGTAACGGATTCCTCCTCATTTTCTCCTACACCAAATAATTTAGATACACGATTAGTTACAATTGTTAGAAGTTTTACAAATGGGGATGTTACAAAGGCAATTGCTCTAATAATTCCTATAGTAGAAAAGGATATCTTTTCATAGTTTTTCATAGCAAATCTTTTTGGTACTAATTCTCCAAATATTAATGTAAAAAAAGATAATATGATAGTAATAATAATGATAGAAATACTTTTCCATACTCCTAAATTAACAATTGGAATTATTTCATATAATATTGGTGCTAATCTTTCTGCAAAGGCATCTGACGCAAATGCACTTGATAAAAATCCAGCTAGTGTAATTCCTATTTGTATGGTTGCTAAGAATTTACTAGGTGATTTTATCATTTTTTCAATTTGTATTGCTTTCTTATTTCCTTCTTTTGCTTGTCTTTCTATTTTAGCATCATTTAAAGATATAAATGCTATTTCCGCTGCTGCAAAAAATGCATTTAGTGCAATTAATATTACTAATATGATTAATTGTGAAATCATTTTTTTATCGACTCCTTTTGTTTTATAATATTGTATTTATTATATCCGTTTTTTGTTTTTTTTTCAATAAATTTTTACTTTTTCTAAAACTTAATAATAGCTACTATATTTTCATAGCAGCTAACTTTGTACCTAACAATAAATAATGTAACTATAGATAACAAGAAGATACCAAAACATAATTATTTCTTATATCTTTACCTTTTACCACTTACTCCCATAATGTTAAATAAGCAGTTTTAGAAACTACAAAAAAATAAAATGATAGAAATTAGAAAGAACAAAGGCAATTAAAGTAGAACTTTTTAATTAATTTCGTGGAAATAATCACTCTCGATATAAAAAATCCCATAAAATCAATTTAAAAGTTCTTTGAAAATGAACTGAATGAAACATTTTTAACTTTTATACTTCTATCTTTTGTAACTAAAAAGTATGAAATATTAAATTGTAAGCTTTAAGTTATGATATTAAGTAACACTTTCATGATTCTTCAGACTTATTTGAGTTTCTAATATAAAGTTTAGTATATTCTTCTTTTTATTTTTTCTAGCTGATTTTTGGAAATCTGAGTAATTTCTAATATTTTTTGTTCATCTACATTACTTTGTATCATTTTTATAATCCACTGATTTTCCAATTCTTTCTGTGCTATTTCAATTCCTTCTTTTTTTCCTTGTTCTATTCCTTCCTTTTTGCCTTGTTCTATTCCCACCTTTTTCCCTTCTTTAATAGCTTCTCTTCTATCTATTTTTCTTAATCTCTCAAATTCCTCCTTAAGTCCTTTACGCAAAAGCTCTTCCACCATTTGATTTTCCTCCTTAATTTGTAATTTATTTATTAATTCTTTTGTCTCCTTCTCTCCTATATCTTTACTAAAAATATAATAAATGATTCTTTTCAAAAAAGTCTTGTTTTTTCCTGTTAAACTTTCTTCAATAATTTTATTCAGATTATCTATCATTTTCTGACTTGTATTAGCCTTTTCCAACAACATCAGTTTTGACAAAAACATTTCATCTTGTAACAATTCGTCTTCTGTATATTCATTGATATCAATTACATTATACTCATAAAATCTAACAGGCTCACATCCTGGTATTGTTTGTTGCTTGGCTTCAATATATTTTTCCACATTCCATTTTTTGTTTCCTGTATAAATTACAATAGGATAAACTGTAGGCAATTTATATGACTTTCTTCTGAGTTGTTTTTCATCGATTACACTTTTCATGATTTCTAAACTATACATTAAAATTCTGTATGGCATAGAATAATCAATCGTTGATTGATGTTCTATTAGAAAAAATATATCTTGTCCTTTTTTTCTAAATACAATATCTGTTTCAGCATATCTAAAATTATGTGTTACAAACTTTCTATTATATTTTTCTATTTCTCCCTCCTTTAATGCATTTTGTGTATTTCTCAATTTTAGTGCTTTATTAATAAAACTAGTTGCTTCTTTTTCATCCTCTAAAATTTGTTTAAATATTTTGTCATGTTTATAATATATTCCTTTTTTATTATATTGGTAGAATTCGCCATCTTCTTTTAATACATTTTTAAAATAATTAATATTTTCAACATATTGTTCATATCTCAAATAATCTGCATAAGTAAACTTTTTCGTTTTCTTTCACCTCCATTATATAGTGTGTTAACCATTATGTCAATATTAATTTAAAAGTTTGTCTGTAAAAATAGAGAGAACGACCTTTTCATTCTCTCCATTTTTCTATATACCAGTTACTGGTAATTTCTTTGCTGAGTATGAATGTACTTCTTTGCTCTTTTCTCTTCTTTCTATTTCTATTTTTGTTTTTTCCTTCTGATTATTGTTAATTGTTACTTTATACTCTTCATGCAGCGATAATTCAATAGGAATTAATTCTTCATATTTTTCATACCCTTCTTTTGCTTTTGTTTCTCTTAAGTAATATTTACTTGGGATAATATTATGAATTACAATTTTTCCATCTCTGTCTGTTTTTAAATCTGTATATACTACATTTTTATTTTCATCTAATAATTCAAATTCTACCCCTTGTAATTTTTCCTTTGTCTTTTCATCTTTTTTTATAATGACAATTTTTGTTTCATTTTTAGGATATTCCTCGCTTTTTTCTCCCATTCCATCTTCATAAGTAGCTGCTGTTAGTGCATAATCTTGTTTCGTGCTATTGGGAGCTGCTCCATATAAAATAGGTTTTGTTTGAATTTGACTTTCTACTGTTAATCTAAAGATTCTATCTTCTGTCATATTTTTAATTGGTACTAATACTTTAAATTTCTCATTAGAAGTAAATTCATTCTTTTCTATATTCTTTATGTCAGTTATCTTAATGTCTCCTATGTCTTGTGTGTTTTCCTTTGTGATACTTATTTTATAATTCTTTATACTAGCTCCTGCTGCAACAGAAAATTCCTTTGATACATATTCTGGATTTAATTCGTCTTGCTTCCACTCTTTGTCTTCTTTATTTATTTGTATGGTATTTGATACTTTTGTCTCAGTTGAGTTTTGTGCATTATTAACAATTTGATACATAGCGTTTAGTGTCCTATTTCCTGCTTCTCCAATTGCTTCGTAATCTTCTAATTTATTTCCATGTATGTAACAGTAAACCGCTTGTTTGGTAGCTGAAAAAGCTTCTTCCTTATTGGCTACTCCTAATTCTTGTATTGATTTGTATGGATATCCATTGACAATTATTCGCCATAACTTCACATCTTTGATAGCTTCTTGTATGGATACATGATATCCTTCTACTTGTGCACCTACTTTTGTTTTATCTAAACAATATGCTGGATAACTTATTCCATTATAGTCATATTGCACATAGTCTGTTATTACAATTATTCCTTTATATTTTAATAGTTGTCCACAATCACCTATGGAATACATATAAGCTGAATTAATTTCAGGCATTGCATAAACTGAATTGATAAAACCTAAACTATTTATTATTAATATGCCGATAAAGATAAGTATCTTTCTTATTTTATTTTTCTTTTTTTTCAAATTATGCTTCTTCCTTCCTTTTTATGGTTTTCTTTCAATTGCTTGTACACATCTTCTGTAATTTGGTTCATTTTCTACACATGTAATCAGTGTAACTCTATTGTCTTGTGTATGTTCTAAATAGGTAAAATCTGTATCTTGTATAATTAGGTTCTTTTTTACAAAATATTCTCTACTAATATTCTTATAATAGTAAATTATCTTATCACCTTCCTTTAATCTTTTTACATTTGAAAAATAGTTGTTTTCATATCCTCTATTATGAGCTGCTAAACCTACATTTCCTGCCCACTTTTTACTTTCTTCAAAATGTCCAATGTATTTGTCTAAAATTTCTTTGGTAGTTCCTTCTTTGATATTAGCCTTTAAATTAATACTAGGAATTTCTAAATACCATTGATTATCTTCTTTTTCCTCTGTGTTACTTTTTTGCTCCGAATGAATCTTTTCTATTTCACCTTGATTTTCAGGATTTACCGAAAATCCTGCCTTTAAAATAGCACCTTTGGATTGAAAATCAAAATGTGAATTAAATATACTTATGAAAAAAAATAATATAATTGAAATAATAAGAGATATTATATTTATATAAAATGTACTATATCGAAAAGTACTTATCTTACCACTCTCCTTTACTTGTTATTTTTACTTTCTGTGAAAATTTTTAGAATTAATTTTTTCGAAAAAATTTCTGTGAATTAATTTTTTAGAAACAACGTTAGGAAAAACAATCAATACAGCAATAGATATTGGAATAAGAGCGATATTACCAGATTTTGTGGAAAACCAAATAATTAATATAAAAGACAATTTATTTTATTATGGATTAAAAGATGGAATTACGAAAACAATTAAGGATGCTATAGATTTAGGAAAAAGTGCAATTGGAATAGTAACTGGGAACTTTGAAAATGTTTCTCAAATGCAAAAGGCAGTACAAGCAGGAGGATTAATTGATGGAATGTCTTCTATATTGGATACTGTGGTAGATAAAGTAAAACAGGCTGGACTTATTAATAATACAGTTGCTAAGACAATAAAACAAGGAAAGAATACAATTTTAAACAGTGTAGAAAAAAATATAGAAAATAGTTTTAATAAACAATACAAGGCAATTGAACATATGAATCATTACATAGATAATTGGACAGGCTATTTTACAGAAAAAAACTTTAATGGTATGGAAAAAGAATATAATAAAATAACCAAACAGTTAAAAAATATAGCTCCAATTGAAAAAACCATTAATAATGCAAAAACAATAGAAGTGCTACATAATTTTATAAAAAATAATGGAAAAACATTTGAGCTAACACAAGAACAGTTAGAATTAGCAGAAAAATTAAGATAGAAATTCTTCCATACTTTTTATGATAGCAAATCATGTTAATCATGTAAGTTTATAAACATAAAAACTGTTTTTAAAAGAACTTTCTAAAACCTTAATTTCCCTAAAGTTTTTCTATATTTTTGGAAAAATTTACTTGCCAAAAATGTTTTGTTTTAGTATAATACAAGAGTAGAAATTACAAGGAAAAGAGGGAAAAGCAATGGAAGAAAGACAAGAAAAAATGGATGGAAAAATTATAGAAAGAGACATAGAAAAAGAAATGAGGACAGCTTATATTGACTATGCCATGAGTGTAATTGTGTCAAGAGCACTTCCAGATGTAAGAGATGGATTAAAACCTGTACATAGAAGAATTCTATATGCTATGCATGAGGATGGAATTACATCAGATAAGCCATACAGAAAATGTGCCAATACAGTAGGTTCTGTTTTAGGTAGATATCATCCACATGGAGATAGTTCTGTTTATGATGCTATGGTAAGATTAGCACAAGATTTTTCAATGAGATATATGTTAATCGATGGGCATGGAAATTTTGGATCTGTTGATGGTGATGGTGCTGCAGCAATGAGGTATACAGAAGCAAGAATGGCAAAGATTTCAGAATATATGTTATCAGATATCGAAAAAAATACAGTAAATTTTATGCCAAATTATGATGATAGGTTACAAGAACCAACTGTATTGCCAGCTAGAATACCAGCATTGTTAATTAATGGATCTTCAGGAATAGCAGTTGGTATGGCAACTAATATACCACCACATAATCTAACAGAAGTTATTAATGGAATTATTAAAATAATTGATGAAGATGAAGTAACAGATGAAGATTTAATGAGTGTTATAAAAGGACCAGATTTTCCGACAGAAGGAATTATTTTAGGAATAGAAGGAATTAAGCAGGCTTACAAAACTGGTAGAGGAAAAATAACTTTACGAGCAGAAACTGAAATAGAAGAGATGAGCGGAAATAGACAAAGAATTATTGTTTCTTCTTTACCATACCAAGTAAACAAGGCAAATTTAATTAAAGCGATTTCAGATCTTTCAAAAGAAAGAAAAGTAGAGGGAATTTCCGAGTGTAGAGATGAATCTGATAGAAAAGAAAAAGTAAGAGTAGTAATTGAGCTAAAGAGAGATGCTAATCCACAAGTAGTATTAAATCAATTATTTAAACATACACAAATGCAAACAACCTTTGGTATCATTATGTTAGCCTTAGTCAATGGAGAACCTAAAATATTAACATTAAGACAATGTATTGATTGTTATATAGACCATAGAAAGGAAGTTATCTTAAGAAGAACTCAATTTGAGCTAGATAAAGCTTTAGCTAGAGCACACATTTTAGAAGGATTAAAAATAGCTTTAGATAATATAGATGAAGTAATAAATATTATACGTAGTTCTTATGATGACCCAAAAGAAAGATTAATGGAAAGATTTGGTTTATCTGATATTCAAGCACAGGCTATTTTAGATATGAGATTAAAAACTTTATCTGGATTGCAACGTGAGAAAATAGAAGAAGAATATAATCAATTAATGGAACTAATTGCTCATTTAAGAGATATTTTAAATAGTGAAAGATTAGTATTTGAAATTATAAAAGAAGAATTGATTGAAATCAGAGATAAGTTTGGAGATGACAGAAAAACTAAAATTGTAGCAGCAGAAGGAGAAATCAATTTAGAAGATTTAATTAAAGAAGAGCAATGCGTAGTGGCTTTAACTCATTTTGGATATATCAAAAGAATGCCAATTGATACATATAAAAGTCAAAGAAGAGGTGGAAAAGGAATTACAGGAATGGCAACGAGAGAAGAAGACTTTGTAAAAGATATTTTTACAGCTTCTACACATGACATGATTTTATTCTTTACCAATAAAGGTAAATTATATAAATTAAGAGGATATGAGCTTCCAGAAGCAGGAAGGACAGCAAGAGGAACAGCAATTGTAAATCTATTAAGTCTGGATGCGGGAGAAAAAGTATCTGCAGTTATTCCAATTCAGAACTTTGCGGAAGGAAAATATCTACTAATGGCAACTAAAAATGGTCTAATTAAAAAGACAGCATTGAAAGAATATGATTCAACAAGAAAAACAGGACTTCAAGGAATTACCTTAAAAGAAGATGATGAATTAATCGGTGTTAGATTAACAGATGGACAAGACAATGTAGTATTAGTAACAAAAAATGGTATGTGTATTACTTTTGATGAAAAAGATGTACGTCCAATTGGTAGAGTTTCGCAAGGTGTTATTGGAATTAGATTAGATGAAGATGATGAAGTAATTGGAATGGAATCTGTAATTAGTGGAGGAAAAGCAACATTACTTGCTATTACAGAAAACGGATTTGGTAAAAGAACAGAACTAGATGAATATAGAGTACAAAATAGAGGAGGAAAAGGAGTTATTACTTACAAAATTACACCAAAAACAGGAAAATTAGTAGGAGTTAGAATTGCGGTAGAAGGTGATGATGTTATGTTAGTTACCAATACAGGAACAATTATCAGATTAAAAGTAGATGATATTAGTGTTCTTGGAAGATCTACGCAAGGTGTTACTTTAATGAGGACAAATGATGGTGGAAAAGTAGTGAGTGTAGAAACGTTAAGTAAAGAAATGCAGGTAGAAGGAGAAGAAGAATAAATTGATAAAAAATAGCTCTTGAAGGTAAGAGCTATTTTGTGTAAATTAGAAAAACCAACTTGAAATTCAAGTTGGTTTTTTCATTTTTTAAATCTTAAATCATCGCCAAAGAAATAATAAATATCATAATAACCAGCAATTCTAGAACCAATTCTTTCTTCATAACTAGTAAAGATGTCTTTGATATTCAAATTTGTAGAAATAATTGTTTTAGTAATTTTATGATTCAAATTGAGAATACGAGTATTTAGAATAGTAAAAAGTTCACTCAATTTCATACTATTTAAACTTTCTGTACCTAAATCATCAATTATTAATAAATCAACATCTAAAACAGATTGACAAATATTATCATTTGGATTTTTTTGTCTACTCATTTTATAATCTATTACGCTTTCAAGCAAAACAGGAGCTGTTTGATAAAGAACAGTCTTCCCAAGTTTTAACAATTCATGAGCAATACAATTTGACATAAATGTTTTACCGTAAACCAGTATTGCCAGTAAATAATAAATTTTTAACGTTTGGATTATCAAAATTTTCTACAAATTTTATACATTTTTGTTTGATACGTTTTATATTTTCTCTTGGAGAAATGTTAAAATGGTATTTAGCTACATCTATATCATTAGAAAATACATTTTCACTAAAAGTATTAAAATTTTCTTTATCTAAATTTGTCATATTTGATTTATGAAAAGAAGCATCTAATAATTTTTGTTTTAAACAATGACACATTTCTGTTTTATAATTATCTTTCAAAATATATCCAGTATCTTTACAAATAGAGCATTCATAATTTGGTTTTAAAAAGCTATTAGATATGTTAGCATCTTGTAAAAGGCAAGCCTTCTCATATTTCAAGTTTTCTATTTTTTGATTTAATTCTTCTAAAGAATAATTATTATGTAGTAAGATATTTTTAGCAGTATGAATAGCAAAATTATTTAATTCATTTTCAATTTGTTGCAACTTAGGAATTTTCTGATATAATTCTTCTTTTCTTTTTTCTAAATTTAATTCAGCTTTTAATTTTTTTTGTTCATATTCTTTTAATAAAGAATTTAAAACTTCATTAGACATGGAATCCTCCTTCGTTTCCTTGATTTGCATACAAAAAGTCTAAATTATCATAATTTCTTTGTTCAAAAGTACCCTTGTTGACTTTAGATTTTAATTCTTTTGTAGATTTTTCTTGTTTTTTGCGTTGTTCCAAAAAGGCAGAAACTTCTGTAGGCGTTTTCAAGTTCCTATCATGCCAGTCTGTTATTACATTGTTAATATATTCAAAAGTAGGATTTTGTTTTAAAGTTGTTCTCTTCAAAGCAATTTCTATAATACTCATATCATAACCAAAATTTAGAACCCAATTTTCAATATAAGCTTCTTCATATTGTGTTAGTCCATTATATTTTCCTAGCTTTTTAGCAATTGTTTTCTTAAATTTATTTAAGTTTTCTTGTTTCTCATAATATTGATCTAAATCATTCCAAGTCTTTACTTTATTAGAAGACCAAGATTCTGCAACTGTTTGAATATAGTTTTTATGCATAGCACTTCGATTATAACAATAATCAAATAAAGCAATCATAACTTGTTCATCAAATTCATATTTTTTAAACCACAAATCAATATCATTATACCAAGAAGGTCCCATAATTCCTTGAAAATACATATTATTAATATGTTCAATAGCTTTTGCTCTAGCTTTATTTTTAGAAGTCTGTTCTATCTTTTCTTTAGACATTGTCAAATTAGGGGTATATAAATTATGAAGTGTAGTTTCTTGTAAATCTACAATGATATATCCAGATGCCTTTTTTAAGATTAGATTATTTTCTTCTAAATATTTTATAGCATCATTAATAATTTTAATTGGTATATTTAGTTTTTTTGATAAATCATTTAGTTTGATATCTTTATTATATTTAGATAAGAAAATCATATATAAATAAATTTTTAGATAATCTCCTGGCAAATTAGGTAAATATTCAGAAAAGAATATATCTGGTATGATAGTTTCTGAAAATAAAAGTGATTTTTCTTTTTGTTCAAGCTTCATTTTATCTCTCCTATAATTATTGTCTCATAATTCAAATTATATCTTCTTTAGACAAAAAATTCAAGGATTATTTGTTTTTTTATAAAGAAACAATTTTGGTTTTAATAGAAAGCGTATAAGATAAGAAAAAATATAAATTATATTTTCACCATTAAATCCAGCAAAGCTAAATAATAATAGAGGAAAACAAAAGATAATAAAAGTAAAAATTTTTATAGTTAAGTTATGAAATAGTAGATGGACTAAAATAAGAATAAAAGCATACCAAATTAAATTAACAAAGGCAGTAGAATAATCAATGATACCAAATAATTTGTTTTTAAAATCATAATTTTGTGGAAAAATAAATTTCATAATAGACCTCCAATATGTTTTAGTTTTAAGATTTAAAATTAACAAGATTTTTCACAGATTGTGAAATTTCTGTGGAAACCCCACCAAGAAATTCACGGACAAGAGAATTTGTTTTTATTAAAGCATAAATTCCACCAACATAGATAAATTTAGAAAGTAAATTACTAGAAGAATAATCCATAGAAAATAAAATTAATAAAACAATAGCAACAATAATTTGAATAAATAGTAGAGAAAATAAATTACGAAACCAAGTCTTAAAAAACCAATTTGTTTTATTTAATGTTAAAGATAAAAAGGCAAAAGGGGAAAGCAAAATAAATACTTTAATTAAGATATAACGAAGAGAATAAGAAAATACTAAATTTAATAAAGAAAGGCTTAAAGTTCCTTTCATAAGTCCATTTAAAGAAAAAAGGTTAAGTGAGTTACTATCAATAGCAATATTTGTATTAATAGTAGTAATTAATTCAGAAAAGCAAATATTTTTATGAAATAAACTTTCTCCTAAATTTCTAATGGCAAGAGAAACATTAGCATTTAAGTCAATTATTAATTGGATAATTGAAAAAGAAAAATTCATACCAATTCCAAATAAAATTAGTTTAATTATAAAACTAAAAGGTGTTTCAGTTTGTGTATAAGTAAAGTGAGCTATTAAATATCGAATAGCATAATATAAAATGAAAGCAAGTAAAAACGAATTAGCAATTAACAAAATGCCATGAGAAGCGGAAGTACCAAAAAGATTTTCAAAGTTTTTGTCTTGTAAGATGTCAGAATTAATAAATGTAATATCATCTAGTATAGAATATAGATTATTATCAACTGAACTAAATAATGTTTCAAAAATAGAGTTTATGGTATCCATAATAATTTGTGTAATATTTGTTGGATTTTCCAAATGAACCTCCTTATGCAATTAACGATTTGATGGCAGATAAAATTAAATCAATAGCTAGAATAAAGGCATAAGAAAATAAAGAGCCTTTAATTAATTTTTTTCCTGTTCTAATTTTTTCTTCATCGCCGAAGCTAAATTTTTTCATAAAAACGCCACTTCCAACTGCAACCGCAGCAGCAGGAGTAGCTATTTTTAATAACCAATCTTTTATACTTTCAAATGCTGATGTAATTTTACTTACAATTTGTGGGTCGCCCCAAGCAACTGAGAAAGAAGAAAATGAGTTTAAAAATATAAAAAATAGAATACTTGTAAAAAGTTTAAAAAAAATTTTTTTGTTCATATAAATCATTCCTTTCTATTATTTGGTTTTCTTAAAATAGGGAAACATATGTAATTTTTTTGGTGGATAAATTCTAGTTCCATCAGATAAAAAAGCAAGGGAAGAAAAAGTTTCTAAGTTTTGTGTAAAAAAGTTAGTTTCAAAGATATAATCATTTTGCAAGTAAGTACTAAAAGTTTCTGAAATATTGGAATTTTCTGAATGCAAAGTATTGGTAATATAACTAAAGCGAGTTTGCTTAGCACTTTCAGAAATACTTTTAGAGGTTCTTTGCTTTTCTTCTTTTCCTAATTGTTTTTGTGCTTCTTCAATAGTAAAGATATCATCTGTTCGAAACCATATTTTATTAATTAAATTTTGTGTAATTATTTTTACTTGAGCTTCTTCTTTTAAAGTAGCTTTTAGAGAAGAATAACTTTGAGTGCTTACAATATTAATACATTTTGCTTCTCTACTTAGAGAGAAAAATTCGCCATCTGATTTTGTTGCATATTTGTCATATTCATCACAAATAAAAGCACTAGTTTTAGTCGATGAATTTGATAAATTTGAAATAATTTCTGCTTGAAAATCTAATTTTAAATAGGAAGCTATCATTTTAGAAAGAGAATTATATTCTGATAAATTCATATTTAAAACAACTATTTTTCCTTGTTTTATAACTTCTGAAAATCCAGAAAAAGAAAGCTGTTGAATTGTAGGACAGAAAGTAGACATGACATCATAATCAGAAACAAAAGGATTAGTAATACGAGTGATTTCAGAAATTAAGATTCCTTTTGTACGATTATCTAAATTTTCGAATTCTTTTTGGAAAAAATCAAGACTAGAGTTTAACTCATAAATTTGATTATGAGATAATTTAGATGAAATAAATAAATTTCTTAGAATAGCAATTTTTTCTCTATAATAATTGGGAGTTGTAATTAGTTTATGAATTTCTAAAAAGGTAACATAATTGTTATTATACAGCCTACATAACTTAATACATTCCGTTAAGATTTCTTCAGCTTTATCAAGCCATAGATGATTAACTCAGATAACAAAAAAATTATCTGAGTCAGTTTTTTATTTAGTTTTAGGCAATTTCGGATAAATCCAAAGTTCAAATTTCGCAGAGTGCCATTTGTTGCCTTGTTTAGTTTTTAAATATTCTATTTTATCTATAATGCTTTTTAGCATTAAGTTTTTTTCTTTTGCATCAGTAGACTTTTTATAACTCTTTAATACATATTCCACTTTAGGAATAAAATCATTTTGCTGATTTGCAATATCTTTTTTTGCTTTAATTTCTTCCCTTATTTTTTTTATTTCCTGTTCTAATTTACATATAATAAAATCATTTTTTTTAGTTCTTTCAAAAAAAGTGTCTTTATCATATACTTGTTCTTCAAACATATCATATATTCTTTCTTTTTTCTTTTTAGCTTTCGATAAATCATTTTCTTTTGTTTTTAAAATTTTATAATTTAATGCAATAGAAGAATCATCCTTTTTTGAGTTTAAATAGATTTCTTTATTTTTAAGCCATCCCTCTAAAAAAGCCAATACTTCTTTTTCTATCTCATCTATAGAATTACTAACATTTTTACAATCAAGAGTTTTACAGTACACTCTTTTTGTTCCTCGCATAGTATATCGAACTAAAGATTTGCCACATAATTTGCATTTCAATAATCCTGACAAAGGATTTTGCATAGAATAATTTTTATTTAACGGAGATACATCACGAGATTTTCTAATTTTAGCAACTTTGTCAAAAATTTCCTCTGAAATTATTGCTTTATGTAATCCTTTTACATACACTAAATCTTTTAAATCTCCTTTGTTAATGTGTCGAGATGAACTTATTTTCCCGTTATTAGATTCTTTTAAAATCACTCTACTATTAAATTGTATATAACCTTTGTATACAGGATTTTCTAATAAACCTCTTACACCATTTGCAGACCAATTATCATTTTTCGGAGAAGGAATAGATAAATCATTTAAGTATCTTGATATATCAGCAGGTTTATAATTGTAGTTAACAAACAGATTGAATATTGTTTTTACAACATCAGCCTGTTTTGGGATTATTTCTAAAGAATAGCCCTTTTGGTTCTTTAACTTAATTCTTCTATATCCGTATGGAGGAATACTTCCAACAAATTTCCCTTCTTGTGCAGACAATAAACGACCTCTTTGCAATCTTTTTGTTATTATTTTATATTCTCTTCTAGACATAAACAAGCCAAATTCCATGTACTCCTCATCTATTTCTTCTCTAAAGTTATATATTTTACTAGGAGTAATTATTTTAGTATCACTTAATTTAAAAGTTCTTAAAATAATACCTTGATCTATACTGTCCCCTCTAGCAAGTCTTTCAATTTCTACAACAAGTGTACCTTTATAATAACCTTGTTCAATTCTTTCTAAAAGTTTTTGCATTTGAGGTCTAGAATCTATACTTTCTCCTGAAACTACTTCTTTATATATATCTTCATCTGCTACAACTATCTTTAATTTTTTACATAAATCTTCTAATATTTTTAAATGTCTTGCTAAAGTTTCTCCTTCTCCTTGTTGTTCTAACTCTAAATCTTTTCTTGATTTTCTAAGATACATAGCGTATTTGTTTGAATAATTAGGCATAATAAAAAACCTTCTTTCTTAAATTTGAATAAATTCCTTGAAAAAAGGTCTTGATATATGTTATAATTCATATATAAATACCTTTTTAAGGTGTGGTTTTAGGAAATGTGTTAGTCGCCAAACAAGTCACATTTCCTTTTTAATTAAAATTTCTTTCTATTATTTGTTTTACAACTCCAACAATTTTTACAGGAGTCTCTTTTATTTCTTTTTCAGTAAAAATCAAGTCATCATATTTTCTATTTAAAGATTGTAGCATGATACCCCCAGGAATGATTTTATACATTTTTACAGTAGCTTCATCTCCGTTTATAATAGCAACTACGATTTGATTATTTTCGGCAAAATTTTGCTTTTTAACGGCTACAATATCTCCTTCCCATAAAGTTTCAAACATACTATCGCCTTTTATTTTTAAGGCAAAGAAATCCCCTGTTTTTGCAAGCTCTTTTTTTATCTCAACTGTTCCTTCCCAATTTTCCTGTGCTAAATAATCATATCCAGCTTTGACAGTACCAATAAGCGGAATACTAATTGTTAGTATATCAGATAGAGGGACAGCACCTATGTTTTTTAATAAGTTGTCAGAAGATGAAGTGGTAAACTCTTGATTCCCATTTATCTTAGAAAGTAATTCCTCAACAGTTATACTCATAGCAGTAGCAATTTCAGTAGCAACATCAGTAGTAACTGAATAAGGCTTACCGAGTTTTAGGATTATATATTTTTTCTAAAGTATTTATATAGGAAGGACTTAACGTAGTTCTACTAGCAAATGCACGTTGAGATAAGCGGTTTGTTGTCCTATATTCTTTTATAATTTCACCAATATACATATTTTTAACACCTTTCAATGAATATATTGTACAATAGAATGTGCAAAAAAGCAAGAGATTTTAAAAAAAATAATTTTTTTGCACAAAATAGTTGACAAATATTTTTTTTAGTATATAATATAGCCATAAGCACAAAATAATGTGCAACAAATAATACAAAAGCGAGGTGAGAGAGGGTGGCTAATAAAGTAAAGCATTATAGGGAAAAGGCAAATTTGACACAACAAGAACTTGCGGAAAAAGCAGATGTATCAAGAAATACAATATCTGCACTTGAGACACAAGACAATGTAAATGTTACTTATGATATTATGAATAAATTAGCAAATGCCTTAGGGTACAAGGTATCGACTATTTTTTTTGACAATTAAGCACAAAATAATGTGCAAAAACAAAATAAGAAAGGAGAGTGAAAATGAATGAAATAGAAACAATAGAAACAAAAAACTGTAAAATACATATTTGCGGAAATGCAATTGTTGAACCAGCAGAACAAGAGAAAATATGGATAAGTTTTAGTGAATCAGCGTACAAGTTATGCACAAATATTAAATAAAATGTGGAAAATATTAGTAAAAGA
>CAPBNZ010000039.1 GCA_948585895.1 uncultured Clostridia bacterium
CCCTATTTCTACTCTTTTTTCCTTTGGTAAATCTACTCCTGCTATACGAGCCATATTTTTTGCACCTCCAAAATATAATTCATTATTTCCTATTAACAAATCTAAACATTTGAAACATTAAGATTTGTTCTTGTTTGTCCTAAAATCTTTTAAAGGTGAAATGCTACTGGTGTTTACCCCAGCCTCTTTAAAAACTTTAAGACATATATATAAACACAAATTTGATATGTAATTTCCATTTTATGGATTCACAGCCGCTACCTAATTTGTGTTATGAACAATGTAAGGATTAACCTTGTCTTTGTTTGTGTTTAGGGTTTTCACAAATAACTCTAATAACACCTTTTCTTTTTATTACTTTACATTTATCGCACATTTTCTTTACTGATGGTCTTACCTTCATTTTTTGCACCTCCTCTTTCTGATAACAGGGAACATACCTTACCTCTTGTTATATCTCTTTTGGGTTAAGGAATGTCCCCTACCCTTACGATTAAGTGTTTATGTTTCGTTCTCTGCTTTATATAATAATTGGGTTAATTGCTAATTTAGTTTATTTCTTATTTTGCTCTCCAAGTGATTCTTCCTCTTGTTAAATCATAAGGTGATAATTCAAGTTTTACCTTATCTCCTGGTAAAATTTTAATATAATTCATTCTTAACTTTCCAGATATGTGAGCTAATATTTGATGTCCATTTTCAAGTTCTACTTTGAAGTTTGTATTTGGTAAGGCTTCTACAACCGTTCCTTCTACTTCAATAACATCCTCTTTTGCCAATTTTTTTCCCTCCTTAAAGAGCATATATTGATTTTAGCACAAAATATCGCTATTTTGCATAATAACTACTGTATTATACATCATTTCTAAAGCATTGTCAATATTTCTGGCTCTTTTTCTGTAATTAAAATTGTATTTTCATAATGTGCTGCTAAGCTACCATCTTCTGTAATTATTGTCCAACCATCATCTAGTTCTAAGATATTTGGTTTTCCTGCTATTACCATGGGTTCTATTGCTAATGTCATACCTGGTTCTAATCGAATTCCTCTTCCTGCCTTTCCATAATTAGGTATTCCTGGCTCTTCATGCATCTCTTTTCCAATACCATGTCCTTGAAATTCTTTTACGACAGAATATCCTTGCGAGTGAACATACTCTCCAATTGCATGGCATACATCTCCAACTCTATTTCCTGCTTTAGCATATTGAATTCCTTCAAAAAAAGCTTGCTTTGTGACTTGTACTAATCTTTGTGCTTCTTTTGAAACTTCTCCCACCAAAAAAGTCCTTGCTGCATCTCCATTATATCCATTCTTTAAGGCTACTGTATCAATACTTACAATATCACCTTGTTTTATTATTCTATCCTTTGACGGTATTCCATGAATTACTTCATCATTAATGGATACACATATAGATGCTGGAAAAGGTGGTATTCCTCTAATTCCGATGTCATATCCTTTTTCTGCTGGAATAGCTCCTAAACTTCTCATTTTTTGTTCAGCTATTTGGTCTAACTCCCAAGTTGACATACCTGGCTTAATTTTTTGCTCTAATTCTTGATAAGTTAATGCAACAACTTTGCATACTTCTCTCATGAATTCTATCTCTTTTTTTGATTTAATTGTTACCAACTTTGGTCTCTCCCTTAATTCAAAATTATAAACAATGCCTTAATTTTTTTTGATATCTTCTATAATAACTCTTGCTACATCTTTTCCCATTCTGTTAATTGATGTACTTACCACTTCTGTTCTTAATACACCTTTTGCTTCATAATATTCCACCAATGGACTAGTTTGTTCTTCATATATTTCCAATCGTCTATTGATTGCTTCCGAATTTGAATCATCTTCTCTTTGCTTTAATGTAGCTCCACATTTATCACATATCCCCTCTACTTTAGGTGGGTGAAGCTTGGTGTTGTAAGTTGCCTTGCACTCTTGGTTACTACATACTCTTCTTGTTAACATTCTATCAATAAGTTCTTCTTTTGGGGTAGACAAATTGATAACCAAATCTACTTTTTTTCCTAGCTTTTCTAGAATTTCATCTAATTTTTTTGCTTGCTGTGTCGTCCTTGGAAATCCGTCTAAAATACTACCCTCTTGTGCATCTTTTTGGTTTAATCTATTAATTACCATAGGAACTGTTATTTCATCTGGTACTAATTCTCCCCTTGCTATATATTTCTCTGCTTCTATTCCCAATTCTGTTTTTTCGCTTATATTTTTTCTAAAAATATCTCCTGTTGAAATTTGTGGCCATTTCATTTCTTCACTAATAAGTCCTGCTATTGTTCCCTTTCCTGTTCCTTGTGCTCCTAGCATTATGATTACCATATCCATCACTCCTCTATCAAAATTTCAGATTATTTTTAAACTAACTAATAATCTTTATCCTATTTACTAAAAACGCAGAGTAATCACGATAAAAATTATTAGGTTGCCAAAAGAATTTGTTCTACCCCTTTGGCAACTTTTTATCAAAGAGACGATGATTTTTTCCTCCGTCCCTAAAATCATTCTATTCTAAGAATCCTTTATAGTGTCTCATTGCTAATTGAGATTCTAATTGTTGTACTGTTTCTAAGGCAACTCCTACAACGATTAATATAGAGGTACCTCCAAATGCGATATTTAAGTTTGTAAACCTTAATAACATTGGTAGTATTGCTATAACTGCTAAGAATAATCCTCCAAACATGGTTAGTTTTGAGATGATTGATGATAAATATTCTGTTGTTGGTTTACCAGCTCTAATTCCTGGTATAAATCCACCATTTTTCTTAATATTGTTTGATACTTCTGCTGGATTAAAGGTTGCATAGGTATAGAAAAATGTGAATCCAATGATTAATAGTAAATAAACAAGAGCGTTTGCTATTGAATAACCAATTCCTACATTAGAAGTAGAAGTGGCAATTGAAAAATTATATAGTCCTGCTAGAAGTCCTGTTTGATTTGCTATATCTGGTACAAATATTTGAATAATCATCGCTGGAAATGTCATAAAGGATGAAGCAAAAATAACTGGCATTACTCCTGCCATAGCAAGTTTTAATGGTATATGTGTACTTTGTGCTCCTACCATTTTTCTTCCTACTACTTTTTTAGAATATTGTACTGGTACTCTTCTTTCAGCTTGTTGTACAAATACAACTCCTGCTACTAAAACTAAAGCACCAATTATGATACCAATTGCTGTTAGTAAACCTGTTGTACTAAATCCTGCTTCTGGCATCATAATACTCCATAAAGTTGTTATTCCACTTGGCAATCTTGAAACAATTCCTATAAAAATTAATAGCGAAATTCCATTTCCAATTCCTTTATTGGTAATTTGATCTCCTAACCACATAAGTAGTGATGTACCTGCTACTAATCCTGTTATTACTAATGCTCCTGTTAAGAAGCTATTATTAACAAATATTCCAGAAGATTTATAAGATAAATATAATCCAATTGCTTCTATAAATGCTAAAACAATCGTTAACATTTTAGTATATTTATTGATTCTTCTTCTTCCTTCTTCTCCCCCTTCTTTGGTCAATCTTTCTAAAGAAGGTATAATCATTGCTAATAATTGAATTACTATAGAGGCTGTTATATAGGGACTAATTGACATGGCAAAAACAGAAAATCTCGAAAATGCTCCTCCTGAAATCATATCTATTAATCCTGCTAATCCATTTGTATTTCCCATTGCCTCATTTAAAGCTATATTATTAATTCCTGGAACTGTAATATAACATCCAAATCTAAATACGACAATTAATACTAATGTATATAACAATCTTTTTCTTACATCAGGTGTTGAAATTGCATTTTTGATTGTCTTAAACAATTAAATCACCTCGGTCTTTCCGCCTAAAGCTTCTATTTGTTCTTTTGCCTTTGCTGTAAATCTCTTTGCTTTAACATTTAATTTTCTCTCTAATTTTCCTGTTGCTAAAACTACAATTCCATCATTAATTTTCCCAATAATTCTTTCTTCTAATAAAGTTTCTGCAGTAACATCTGTTGCTTTAGATTTATTTAACATAGTTAATGTTACTTCTGTATAATTTTTAGCATGAATATTTGTGAAACCTCTTTTTGGTAATCTTCTATATAATGGTGTTTGACCACCTTCGAAACCTCTTCTTACGCCTCCACCACTTCTTGCTTTTTGACCTTTATGTCCTCTTCCTGATGTTTTACCATTTCCAGAAGCCATTCCACGTCCTACTCTATTTCTTTTTACTTTTTTTACAGCTGGTTTTAATTCATTTAGTTTCATTTTGTACTTTGCACCTCCTCTTTCTAATGCAATACTGACAACACTCGTTCCTATATAAGGCTTAAAAAATAATAAATTACACCTTAAGTTGGCAGCATTGTTTTTTATAACAAGAGAAATCACTTCTTTTACCTATGATAATTTCTCTAACAATAGGTATGTATAACGTCATTTATTAATAAGTGCTTCCCTCTATTTCTAATTTTAATATTTTCTATAAAATATCTTCTACTTTTTTACCTCTTTTTTTAGCTACTTCTTCTACTGTTTGCATAGCTTTTAGTCCTTCAATTGTAGCATAAACAACGTTTCTTGGATTATTCGTTCCAATAACTTTTGTTCTTATGTTTTTGTAACCTGCTAATTCCATAACTGGTCTTACACTTCCTCCTGCTATAATACCAGTACCAACTGCAGCTGGTTTTAACATAACTTTAGCACTTCCAAAAGTTCCAATGTATTCGTGAGGCACTGTTGTATCAACAATTGGTACTTCAACTAAGTTCTTTTTCGCTTCTTGAATTGCTTTTTTGATAGCATCTGGAACTTCTGCTGCTTTACCATTTCCAACACCTACATGACCGTTTTCGTCTCCTACTACTACTACAGCACTAAATCGAAACGTTCTTCCACCTTTAACAACTTTAGCAACTCTATTAATAGCAACAACTTTTTCTTTTAATTCATTTTTTTCTTCCATAGGGTTTTGTTAATCCTCCTTTTCTTTTTCTAATGGCAAGGGACACTATTTTACCTTTAGCGATTTGTCTATGGCAAAAGTGTTCACCCTTTTTTTATTCTTCCATACTTTAGAATTTCAATCCGCCTTCTCTTGCTGCTTCTGCTAATTCTTTAACAACACCATGATAAATATATCCACCACGGTCAAAAACTACTGTTTCAATCTTTTTGTCCAATGCTTTTTTAGCAATTAATGTTCCTAATTCTTTAGCAGCTAGTTTATTAGCATATTTATTTTTTACTTCTTTATCTAATGTTGAAGCTGATACTAATGTATTTCCTGCAACATCATCGATAATTTGTACATATAAGTTTGTATTACTTCTATATACACATAATCTTGGTCTATCTAGTGTTCCAGATATTTTTCTTCTAACACGAATATGTCTTCTTGTTCTTTCCATTTTTCTATCTGTCTTTTTAACCATTTCTATTACTCCTTTCCTAAAATCAAGTTTCATTCCATTAACCATAATTTTAATCTAATTTAGTAGATTGTACCTTGTTGTTAAATTACCCAATCTGATAACCTATACTGGCATGTCTGAATTTGAGAAACCTATCCCAAATGTGCAAGATACTAAATTTCATTAAAATTTATTTTCCTGTCTTACCTTCTTTACGTCTAATAACTTCATCAGCATATTTAATACCTTTACCTCTATATACTTCTGGTGGTCTTTTTGTTCTAATAACAGCTGCTGTCTGACCAACAACTTCTTTATCAATTCCTTTTACAATGATAGTATTTGGATTTGGAACATCAAAAGTAATTCCTTCTGGTGCTTCAAAGATAACTGGATGTGAGTAACCTAAAGTTAAATTTAAATTATTTCCTTGTTTTGCTACTCTATATCCAACACCATTAATTTGTAATTCCTTACTATAGCTATCTGTTACACCAACAATCATATTGTTAATTAATGTTCTAGTTAAACCATGTAAACTTCTGTTAGCTGGTTCATCATTTTTTCTGGTAACTTTGATTATATTTCCTTCCATTTCAACAGAAATATTTCTATGTATTTCTCTTTCTAACGTACCTTTTGGTCCTGTTACAGTAATGTTTTTTCCATCAATTTTGACTTGTACTTCTGATGGTACTGTAATAGGTTTATTTCCTATTCTTGACATATTAGGTTTTCCCTCCTTTTCTTTCTACTGACAAGGGATACTTTTTTGTTTACCCTTATTTAATCTTCAAACTTGATTACGACTTACCAAACATAAGCTAATACTTCTCCACCAATTCCTAATTCTCTAGCTTCTTTATCTGTTTTTAATCCTTTTGATGTAGAAATAATAGCAATTCCTAATCCGTTTAATACTTTTGGTAATTCTTCTTTTGATGCATATACTCTTAAACCTGGTTTGCTAATTCTTTTTAAACCATCAATTACTCTTGTTCCTTTTTCATCATATTTTAAAGTAATTCTTATCATTCCTTGTGCATCATCTTTTATTTCTTCAAAAGATTTTATATATCCTTCTTTAAATAAAATCTCAGCAATTCCTAGTTTCATGTTTGAAGCTGGAACATCTACTGTTTTATGTTTTGAACTATTTGCATTTCTAATTCTTGTTAACATATCTGCGATTGGATCTGTAATGTTCATTATTACTTACCTCCTTTTCTTCCTTTTTTCTATCTTTACCTTATGACAACTAATTCAAAGTAGCAAGCTGTACATTTTTGATATTTATGACAAGCCGAAAATAGTATTTATAATACATTGAGGTTTGAAATTAATATCGAAAATAGGCAGATTACTGCTTTCAATCGGTATTACCAACTGGCTTTTTTAACTCCTGGTATTTCTCCTTTATGTGCTAATTCTCTAAAACATACACGGCATATACCAAATTTTCTAATATAACTATGTGGTCTTCCACATAATTTACATCTATTATATTCTCTTGTTTTATATTTTTGTGGTCTAGCTTGTTTTATCTTCATTGACTTTTTAGCCATAATTTTCTCCTTCCTTCACATTAATTTATAGAATTAATTAGAAGCAATTATAACTAGGCAGCCGAGCTAAAAATCCGCAGGCGTGCTTTAGCACGTTGAGGACATTTTTAAGCGATGGCTAACGACGTTAGACGATGCTTATAATTAGTTCTTGAATGGCATTCCTAGTAAAGCTAACAATTCTTTAGATTCTTCATCTGTTGTTGCTGTTGTTACAAATATAATATCCATTCCTCTTAATTTATCAACTTTATCATACTCAATTTCAGGAAATATTAATTGTTCTTTAATACCCATAGAGTAGTTTCCTCTACCATCAAAAGAGTTTGCTGATACTCCTCTAAAATCTCTTACTCTTGGAAGTGCTACATTAAATAGTTTATAAGCAAAATCATACATTTTGTCAGCTCTTAAGGTTACTTTACATCCTATATTAACACCTTCTCTTAATTTAAATGCTGCAATTGATTTTTTTGCTTTTGTTATCACTGGTTTTTGACCTGTAATTTGCATTAAATCATTCATTGCATTTTCTAATGCTTTAGGATTTTCTTTTAAATCTCCTAATCCTATATTAATTACTATTTTATCAAGTTTTGGAACTTGCATAACTGATTTATATTCGAATTTTTTCATTAATGCTGGGATTACTTCTTTTTCATATTGTTCTCTTAATTTTTCCATGGATAGACAATCCTCCTTTCTTTTTATTTTAATTTCGCACCGCATTTTTTACAAATACGCACTTTTTGATTTTTTTCTTCACCATATCCAACTTTTGTAGTTTTACCACATTTTTGGCATACTACATTTACTTTTGAACTTGGTATACTACATTCTACTGATATAATTCCACTTTCTTCTCCTTGTTTTCTAGCTTTAACATGTTTCTTTCTAATGTTAACACCTTTTACAATGATTTTATCAGCTTTTGGATTAACTTCTAATACTTCTCCTGTTTTACCTTTATCATTTCCTGATAAAACTTGAACGTTATCTCCTTTTTTAATTCTCATCAGAGCTTGCCTCCTTTTTTACTTGGTTTTGATTTCTATTTACTAGAACAAATTAGAATTAGATATTGCTAAGCAAATTTTATAATTAATACCAGAGGCGTGCTTTTTGCACATTGCGGACTTAATGATAAAATTTAACGATGCAAGATGCGATTATAATTTGTTCTATAAAACTTCTGGAGCTAATGACAATATTTTCATATAGTCTTTTTCTCTTAATTCTCTTGCAACTGGTCCAAAGATACGAGTTCCTTTTGGTGTTCCATCTTCTTTAATAATAACAGCTGCATTTTCATCAAATTTTATATATGAACCATCTGCTCTTCTTAATCCACTTTTAGATCTAACAATAACAGCTTTTACAACATCACCTTTTTTGACAACGCCACCTGGTGTTGCTGATTTAACAGAAGCAACAATAACATCACCTATATTAGATGTTTTTCTATATGAACCTCCTAAACATCTGATACACATAATTTCTTTAGCCCCTGTATTGTCTGCTACTTTTAATCTTGTTTGTTGTTGTATCATGATATGGTTCCTCCTTTCTTTTTCTTGACAAGGAACACTTTTTATATAAGGTAAATTCCTAACGTAAAAACTATCCTCTTTCCTTATAAATTCCGTGTTTATCCTTTATTCCTATCAATTATTTATTATTTAGTAATCGCTTTTTCTATCACTTCAACTACTCTCCATCTTTTATCTTTAGAAAGTGGTCTTGTTTCCATTACTTTTACTTTATCACCTATTTGGCAAACATTTTCTTCATCATGTGCTTTTAATTTATATGTTCTTTTTACTGTTTTACCATATACTTTATGACTAACACTTGTTTCAACAGCTACTACAACGGTTTTATCCATTTTATTAGATGTTACTGTACCAATCATAACTTTACGAAGATTTCTTTCTTCCATTTAGATTTCTCCTTTCCTTGGCTTGAAGCGGGATACACCTTTTCTCATGGTTCTCTTATGGACAAGATATCCATTCCTCATGTGAATATGTGATTACCCTTATTCAAATTTCAAATATTATTATGCTTTCTTTGTTTCTGCAATTTTTCTTTCTGTTAATACTGTATTTATTTTAGCTATATCTCTCTTTACTTCTTTTATTTTCATAGGATTATCTAATCCATTGGTAGCTAAACTAAATTTTAATTTGAACAATTCTGTTTTTAGTTCACCTAATTCTTTCTCTAAATCTGGTGAAGACATTTCTCTTATTTTATTTATCTTCATCATTTTCACCTACCTTTTCTGTTTCTCTTGCTACAAATTTTGTTTTGTTAGGTAGTTTGTTCATAGCAAGTCTTAAGGCTTCTCTTGCAGTTTCTTCTGGTACTCCAGAAATTTCAAACATAACTCTGCCTGGTTTTACCACTGCAACCCAATATTCTGGTGCACCTTTTCCTTTACCCATACGAGTACCAATAGGTTTTGCTGTTATTGGTTTGTCTGGAAAGATTTTAATCCAAACTTTTCCACCTCTTTTTATATAACGAGTCATAGCAATACGAGCTGCTTCAATTTGATTTCCTGTAACTAAAGCTCCTGTTACAGCTTGAATTCCATATTCTCCTTCTGTAACCTTGTTTCCTCTTGTTGCTTTTCCTCTCATTCTACCTTTTTGCATTTTTCTATGTTTTGTTCTTTTTGGCATTAATGGCATTATTGGTCTCCTCCTTCCATTTTCTTCTCTGGAAGAACTTCTCCTTTATAAATCCAAACTTTTACACCGATTTTTCCATAAGTAGTATCTGCTTCAGCAAATCCATAATCAATATCAGCTCTTAAAGTTTGTAATGGAATATTTCCTTCTTTATAGAATTCAGTTCTAGCCATGTCAGCTCCACCTAATCTTCCAGATACAGCAGTTTTTATTCCTAATGCACCTGCTTTCATAGATTTTTGCATACATTGTTTCATAGCTCTTCTGAATGAAATTCTTCTTTCTAATTGTCCTGCAATGTTTTCTGCTACTAATTGAGCATCTGTGTCAACATTTTTAACTTCTACTATATTTAAGTTAACATCTTTTCCAATTAATTTTGCTAGTTCGCTTTTTACTGTTTCAACTCCTGCTCCACCTTTTCCAATTACAATTCCTGGTTTTGCAGTATATAAATTCGCTCTAATTGCTTTTGCTGTTCTTTCAATTTCAATTTTTGAAATTCCAGCAAGATACAATTTTTTCTTTAAAAATTTACGAATTTTTTGATCTTCTACTAAATAATTTGCAAAATTTTTAGAATCTGCATACCATTTAGAATTCCAATCTTTTATGATTCCAACTCTTACTCCTGTTGGATGTACTTTTTGTCCCATCTGTTTTCTATTCCTCCTTTTTTCAAATATTAGGGGATACACCTTGCCTTTTTTGTCTTTTTACTAAGGGATAAAGAATCTTCCTTCCTTTGTAAATTAGTGCCACCCTATTTAAAACTTTTATTCTCTTTCCTTTAACACAATTGTAATGTGACTTGTTCTTTTTCTGATTCTTACTGCTGAACCTTTTGCAGCAGGGCGTATTCTTTTTAAAGTTGGTCCTTGATTTGCATAAATTTCAGCAACATATAATTTTTCATGTTTCATATCATGATTGTTTTCAGCATTTGCCATAGCTGATTTTAATAATTTCTCTATTACTTCTGATGACGCTTTTGGTGTGAATTTTACGATAGCTAAAGCTTCTTCTATATCTTTTCCTCTAATTAAATCTGCTACAATTTTCACTTTTCTACTTGATATTCTAGCATATTTTAATGTTGCTTTCGCTTCGTTTCTAACTAATGTTTCTTGCTCTTGCACTTTTCTTACCTCCTCGCTTTACTCTTATCTGATTTCTTTAACCATTTTATTTATTAGTCTTCTTGTCTCCTGCATGACCTTTGAATGTTCTTGTAGGAGCAAATTCACCTAATTTATGACCAATCATTTCTTCTGCTATATAGATTGGAACATGTTTTCTTCCATCATGTACAGCGATTGTATGACCAACCATTTGTGGATATATGGTAGAAGCTCTTGACCATGTTTTTAGAACTTCTTTATTTCCAGATTCGTTCATAGCTTCTACTCTCTTTAATAGTTCAGGCGCTACATATGGCTTTTTCTTGCTTGATCTTGACATTAAATTCTTCCTCCTTACTTTCTTCTCTTAACAATAAACTTATTTGATTGTTTCTTTTTATTTCTTGTTTTATATCCAAGAGCTGGTTTACCCCAAGGTGTCATTGGTCCAGCGTGTCCTACTGGTGCTCTACCTTCACCACCACCATGAGGGTGATCTACTGGGTTCATTACAGATCCTCTTACTGTTGGTCTGATTCCCATATGTCTTTTTCTACCAGCTTTACCAATTTTCACATTTTCATGATCACTATTTCCAATCACTCCGATTGTAGCTCTACATGTTGCTAAAATTAATCTCATTTCTCCTGATGGAAGTCTTACATGTGCATATTTTCCTTCTTTTGCCATTAATTGTGCACTTTGTCCTGCTGCTTTTACTAATTTTCCACCTTGTTTTGGATTTAATTCGATATTATGAATCAATGTACCAACTGGTATTGAACGAATTGGCATACAGTTTCCTGGTTTAATATCAACAGCTTCTCCAGATATAATTTTATCTCCATCTTTTAACCCTTGTGGTGCTAAGATGTATGCCTTTTCTCCATCTTCATATTGAATTAATGCAATATTAGCACTTCTATTTGGGTCATATTCAATTCCTATTACTTGTGCTGATATATCATCTTTTCTTCTCTTAAAATCTATCATTCTGTATTTTTGTCTATTTCCACCACCTTGGTGTCTTACTGTAATTCTACCATATGCATTTCTTCCTGCCTTTTTCTTTTTCTTTGCTAATAAAGATTTTTCAGGAGTTTTCTTTGTTATCTCTTCAAAATCTGAAATTGTCATATTTCTTCTGGATGGTGTATATGGTTTAAAATGTTTCATTCCCATTTTTCTATTTCTCTCCTTTTTATTTATTTTCCTGGTTTTTTCCAGATATTATAAGGTGTCAATTTGATTTTCAGAAACTTCACGTTCTTGTTTTTTATCTTGTGCTATTTTTTCGACAAAATCTCTAGTCACTTGATAAAGATTCTTAATTTCAGAATCTTTTGCATACTTTAATCGTCCAAGATTCTCGCCATAATGTTGTTCACATTTTTCTATTAACTCTTGTACCATTTCCTCAAGTATTTGAGTTTTGTGTGACAAATTGACATCTCCAAATTTCATGTTTTTAAGCTCTCTATATGCTTCCAAAATTCCTTCTCTTCTTGCTTCATTTATCCCCTCTTGATCTATTTTCCATTTTTCTCTTGCTAAGTGATAAATTTTAATTCCTTCTTCTCTTTTCATATTTAAGCTCCCATAAATTCATCAATACTATCTTTATATTTTTTAGAAACTTTAATTGCTTTTCCGCCTTTTCCTAAATAAGTTGTTTCTTCTGGATTGGTATCAATTGTTACAATTGCTTTTTTCCAATCTGAAGTTCTACCCATGTGGTATCCAACTCTCTTCTTTTTGCCATTTACATTCATCGTATTTACTTTCAATACTTTTACTTCGAAAAGCTTTTCAACAGCATTCGCAATTTCAACTTTTGTTGCTTTTTTGTTTACTTTGAAAGTGTATTTTCCTTGTTGTAATTCATCATTACTTTTTTCTGTAACAACTGGTGCTATAATTATTTCTTCTGGTTTCATTAAGCGTACACCTCCTCTAATTTTTTAACCGTATCTACTGATAAAATTAGATTTGTATATTTTAATAAATCAAATACATTAATATTGTTAGCAGTTATTGTTTTAACACCTTCTATATTTCTTGCTGACATGAAAACATTTTGATTGTTTTCTGGAAGAACGATTAATGTTTTTCCTTCTACTTTTAAATCAGTTAAAGCTTTTACCATAACTTTTGTTTTGATTTCTTTTAATTCTAATTTATCTACTACTGTTAATTCTTTTTCTAATACTTTAGAACTTAAAATTGATTTAATTGCTAATCTTCTTTCTTTTTTATTAATGGTATATTTATAAGAACGAGGTTTTGGTCCTAAAGCAATACCACCTTTAATCCATTGTGGGCTTCTTGTTGAACCTTGTCTTGCTCTACCTGTTCCTTTTTGTCTCCATGGTTTTTTACCACCACCAGAAACTTCTGCTCTTGTTTTTGTACTTTGTGTACCCTGTCTTTGATTAGCTAAATAGTTTACAAGTACACTATGTACTATGTTTTCATTTGGTTTGATTCCAAATACATTTTCAGCTAATTCCATATCACTTACTTTTTTACCTTTTAAATCATATACATCTACTTTTGGCATTTCGTATTTCCTCCTTCCTTCTATTTAGTAGCCTTTACAGCTGATTTTACTTTTAGAATTGCTCCTTTTGGTCCTGGAACACTTCCTTTTACTAAAATTACATTTTTATCCATATCTACTCTTACAACATCTAAGTTTTGTATTGTAATAGTAACTCTTCCCATATGTCCTGGTAATTTTTTACCCTTGAATACTCTACCTGGTGTTGAAGTAGATCCCATTGAACCTGGTCTTCTATGATACATAGAACCATGTCCCATTGGACCTCTGTGTTGTCCATGTCTTTTGATAACACCTTGGAATCCTTTTCCTTTTGATGTTCCTTGTACATCTACTTTTTCTCCTGCTGCAAAGATGTCTGCTTTTACTTCGTCTCCTACTTTGTAGCTTGTGATGTCTTCTAGTCTAAACTCTCTTAGATGTTTTCTATTTGGCAATTTTGCTTTTGCAAAATGTCCTGTTTCTGGTTTGTTTATGTGTTTGTCTTTTACTTCTCCATATCCTAATTGAATCGCATTATATCCATCTGTTTCTACTGTTTTTACTTGTGCTATGATATTTCCTGCTGTTTCAATAACAGTTACTGGAATGACATTTCCTTTTTCATCAAAAATTTGTGTCATACCGATTTTTTTTCCGATAATTCCTTTTTTCATGTTTTCTTTCCTCCTAACTATTGGCTGAAAATCATAATCCTAAACTTTAAATTCCTTTATGTTTTCAGCTTGGTTTTGCTGAGACTGTTAAACTTTTTTGTTCAGCGTCAGTATATAAATGCTTTAAGTATTTCTATTCCTTAATCCATTTACATACTGTTTTTATAGTTTTATTTCAATATCAACACCAGCTGGTAATTCTAATTTCATTAGACTGTCAACTGTTTTTTGTGTTGGATAAAGAATATCGATTACTCTTTTATGTGTTCTCATTTCAAATTGTTCTCTTGAGTCTTTGTATTTGTGTGGAGAACGTAAAATTGTTACGATTTCTTTTTGTGTTGGTAATGGAATTGGACCTGAAACCTTTGCTCCTGTTTTTTTAGCAGTATCTACTATTTTTTCAGCAGACTGATCTAAAACTACATGGTCAAATGCTTTTAGTCTTATTCTAATTTTTTCGCTTGTTGCTATTGTGTTTGCCATTGTAATTTTCCCTCCTTCTTTTTCATGTTAGGGGATTTTTTCATTTTGGGTAAGTTTTGTAGAATAAAAAATATTCCACCCCCCTATTTCATATAATTACCCTATAAATAGCATAATTGCTATCCAAATTACCTTGGCAAGTTAAAACGCACTCTAGTGTTTCGAATTTCACCTATATAAAAACCCAAAATATGCATGATAATTCTGGGATAAGTACATTTCTTACCGCCTGGTCTTTGCCATAACATACTCCACCAAAGTTCCCTCCATTACTACGGAAATGTAGAATGTAGCCACATTTGGCTTCAACGCTCAATTCATGCTCATATATTATACATCGCTTCTGCCCGTATGTCAATACATTTTTACAAAATATTTCCATAAAATTAGAACTTCTGGTTACTATTCAGTCAAGGCTGTACATAGAAATGAGCAAAAGATAAGGAGGCAAATCAATCAATTCTCTTCCTTGTCTCATCCAAAGTCTTCCATTTTTTATCCATCCTTACCTTTTATCTATTCACTTAAATTACACTTCTAGTCATTTTCCTCAATAATTTTCTGTATCGATTGTTGTCTCATTTGTTTGATTAACTCACAACTATGATTTAATTTTTCTTGTTCATATTCATTTAAATTTAATTCTAATAGTTCTCTTACTCCATCTTGATTGATAATTGCTGGTACTCCTATATAAATATCATTTTGATGATACTGATTTTCTAGATAAGTAGAAACTGTTAGTATGGAATTTTCATTGTTAATAATTGCTCTTACTAATCTATTTAATGCCATTCCAATTCCATAATAAGTAGCTTTTTTCTTTTCTATAATCTCATAGGCAGCATTTACTACTCCTTCATGTATCTTCTTTAAATCCTCCATTGGATGTTGATTATCTTTCATGATATCTTTTATTTTCTTACATCCAACATAGGCATAATCCCAAGGTACAAAAGAAGAATCTCCATGTTCTCCCATAATATATGCATGTACATTTTTGCTTGATACTTTTAAATAATCAGCCATTAGATAACGAAGTCTCGCTGTGTCTAAAACAGTTCCTGAACCAATTACTTTATTTTTTGGTAGACCTGAAACCTTCCAAACAACATAAGTCATGATATCCACTGGATTACTTGCGACTACAATTATACCATCAAATCCACTTGCCATAATAGAATTAGTAATTTGTTTCATAATTCTTGCATTCACTTCTGCTAATTCTAACCTTGTTTGTCCTGGCTTTTGTGCTATTCCTGCTGTTATTACTACAATTTGAGCATCTTTGCAATCATTATAATCGCCAGCTTTAATTACCATTTTTTGAGGTGCATATGGTAATCCATGAGATAAATCCATTTCTTCTCCAATCGTTTTATCTTTATCAATATCGATTAAAATAAGTTCTTCAATCCCTCCTCTATTTAGCATAGAATAAGCCATACTCATCCCCACAAAGCCTGTTCCTACCAAAGCTACTTTCCCTTTTTTCATTTCTATCTCTCCCTTCTCATTCTGTTTATACTATCAATTCAAGGCTACCAAATTGCTATATGATTCAACAAAAAAACTACGATAACTACAATTTAGAAGCATCTACCAACTTTTTACTAGTATTGATTGCTTTGACTAGAAGGTGTAAAAAATAACATATTATGCCTACCCTTCAAGTTGACAGTATTGTTTATTATATATCTATGTCATTATATCATTTATTTTGATTTTTTCAATATATTTATTTTACATTTTCCATAATTTATGATATAATTACAAAAAAATCAAAGTAAGGAGTGCTATTGAATATGAGTTCAAATTCAGATAATACTACTACTTTGGCTGAAAATAAGGTATTAATCTTATATTTATTAAATCTTATTAATGGAGAAATTAGACAAGACAATTTGTTTAAAATTATTACTTCCATTAACAATATTAATTACTTTTACTTTAAACAAGTATTAACAGATTTAATAGATTCCAATTTAGTAGGTACTTATACCAAAGAAGAAGAACCAGTTATTAAAATTACTTCCGAAGGGAAAAATGCATATATTCTTACCAAAGATGTATTACCAGGAATCCTAAAATTAAAAGCAGATAATATTTTCGCTAAGGAATTTCCTACTATAAAAGAAGAATCTTCTGTTATTGCAGAATTTATTCCAAAAAACGAAAATGAGTACATAATTAAATGTAAAATTGTTGAAAGCAATGAAACAATTTTTGAAGTAAAAACATTTGCTGGCTCCAGAGATAGAGCTAAACGAATTGTAGACAACTGGAATCAAAATGCTACCACCATTTATCCACAAATATTAAATCTCCTTTTACAAGATATCTAACTATCAAACAACCAAAAAACTTTTGAAGCATAAGTTAGCATTTATGCTTCAAAAGTTTTTTTTAATGACTGATATTGAACCTAACATATAAAACACAATATGGCAAGTATAACTACTTTTATCATTATTTCTCTAAAGAAATGGTAATTAATCCATTTTATTCCTATATTATTTATTTTATCAAATCCTGCTAATAATTTTTTAATTTCTTCTGAATTTGATATCTTTTTCTCTTCCATATATTCTTTTGCTAAATATCTTGCTTTTATCATAGCATCATTTTCTAAATAAACTCTTACCATATAATAAATCATACTCAATAGTAAAAAGAT
>CAPBNZ010000040.1 GCA_948585895.1 uncultured Clostridia bacterium
TATTTTCTATATTAATATTAGGTAATTCTACCTCACAAGCAACCTCAATATGATTTCCAGCATCAATAGTAATATTATCTAAATTATTAACCTGTGTTATTTTGATATCTTTCCAATTCATGTATAAGTCTTTTTTCCATGAATTATAACTAGCTACATTATCAACATCAGAATAATATTTTTTAGTTAAGTTGCAAAGTGGTATATACAAGTTATTTGTATAATCTACTAGCATTCTAGCTGTACTATATTTTCCTCCTGTTGTGATAATAGAATTTTTCATTAATTCTATCCATTTTTTAGATATACCATTTCTATCTTTTTCATAGTAGCTTGGTATAACTTTTTCTTCTAAAGTACGATACATACTTTGGCTATCTGCCATATCTTGTGCTTCATAAGAATCATATTCACTATTTGTTCCAATAGTCCATCCATTAGTTTGAGTATATCCTTCTGCCCACCATCCATCTAAGACACTAAAATTAATAACACCATTTACAGATGCTTTTTGTCCACTTGTTCCAGATGCTTCCATTGGTCTTCTTGGATTGTTTAGCCAGACATCAACACCACTAATCAAATATTTTGACATAGCTATGTTATAATTTTCTAATATAAAAATTTTTCCTTTAAATTGTGGCATCATAGATATTTCATGAATATATTTTATTAAGTCTTGACCTTCTTTATCTGCTGGATGTGCTTTCCCTGCAAAGATTATTTGTACTGGTCTATCTGCATTGTTTAAAATTTGTGTAATTCTTTCTAAATCTTTGAAAATTAAGGTTGCTCTTTTATATGTAGCAAATCTTCTAGCAAATCCTATGGTTAAAGCTTCTGGATTTAGTTTTGAAACAATTTCATTGATTTCTTCATAACTATATCCTGAACGTCTTAATCTTTCTTTTGTACTATCTTTTACTAATTTTAATAATTTTATTTTTCTATCTACATGTACATTCCATAATTTCTCATCTGGAATATTTTTGATTTTCTCCCATATATAATCTTGGTGTATATTATCTTGCCAATATGGAATTAAATATTTGTTATATAACTCCTTCATTTTTGGTGCTAACCATGAACAAGTATGAATCCCATTGGTTACATATTCGATTGGAGATTCATTCGCTGCTATGTTAGGCCATACTTCTCCAAATAATTCTCTAGATACAGCACCATGTAGTTTACTAACTCCATTTTTCTTTCCCGCAATTTTTAGTGCTAATATACCCATATTGAAACCATCATCTAAATCCAATCCTGGCTTCATTCCTAATCTTAAAAAAGCTTCTCTAGAAAGTCCTAATCTTGGCCAAAAATCTTTGAAGTATTTTTCTACTAAAGTAAGTGGAAATATATCATTTCCAGCTGGTACTGGTGTATGTGTTGTAAAAACAGTTTTAGAACTTGCCATATCTCTTGCTACTTCAAAAGATACTTGTTTTTCTTTCATTATATTTTTGATAATTTCTAAATTCAAGAAAGCAGAATGCCCTTCATTCATGTGATATACAGTAGGATTCAAATGTAAATATTGGGTTAATAAATTTACTCCTGCTTGACCTAAAACAATTTCTTGGCGGATTCTCATTTCTTGGTTTCCACCATATAAACGTAAAGTAACATCTCTATCTTCTTCATTATTTTTATCAATATCAGAATCTAGTAAATATAATTTAACTCTTCCTACATTAATTTGCCACACTTTAAGATATAATCTTCTTTTAGGGAATTTAACGTAAATAGTTAAATCCTCTCCTTTTTCATCCTTTACAGGGTTAATTGGCATATTAAATAAATCAATATTTTTATATTCAGTTTCTTGTTGCCCATACCCATTTATTTTTTGGTTAAAATACCCATTTTTATACAGTAATCCCACTGCTACTAAAGGAATTCCTAAATCACTAGCTGATTTTAAATGGTCACCAGATAAAATACCAAGCCCTCCTGAGTAAATTGGTATGGTTTGGTCTAGTCCATATTCTGCTGAAAAATAGGCTATTAAATCATTCTTATTATCTGGATATTTATTTGAAAACCACGTATTTTTACTATTCATATACCCTTCAAAGTTTCCTACAATTTTGTCATATTCCTTTAAAAAAGAGGTATCTCTGGCTACTTTTTCTAATCTCTCTTGCGATACAGATTTTAAAAATTTCACTGGATTTTTACTGCATTGTTCCCATAAATCCATATCTATTTCTTGAAATAATCTTAGAAATTCTGTGTTCCATGACCACCATAAATTATTGGCTATTACAGATAGCTTTTCAATTCTTTTTGGTAATTGTGGATTTACTGTAATTCTATTGAATACGTACATTGTTTTTTGTCCTCCTTTGTATTTTGCTTTGCTTTTTCTTTTTGTATTTTTGATATTTATATTATCTATTAAATAAATGTTTTTGTCAAACATTTTTTATATATTTTCTAATTTTGTCTGAATCGTTCCATTTTTCTCTTTGTCAAAAAAATATTAAAGGTACGAAAAGTCTTATAGACAGTCTCCTACAAGACTTCTGATTTAAAATATTCTTAAAATATCATTATAAGTCACATATAAGGATAATGCAATTAGCAAGGCAAAACCCAATAATTGTATATTGACTTCTGTTTGTTGTTTCATAGGTTTTCTTCTAACAGCTTCTATCAATAATATTAAAATCTTACCACCATCTAGTGCTGGTATTGGTAGTAAATTAGTTACTCCCAAAGATAAAGAAATAAGTGCCATCATCTCAAAAAATTCTCTTATTCCATCTGTTTTTGCCACAACCTCTGAAATGCCCACTGGTCCCATCATTTGGTCTACTCCAACATTTCCTGTGAATAGCTGTTTTAAATTATCAACAATGGATAATAAAAATTCTTGTGTCTGCATCCCTCCATTCATACATCGATTGATAAATGTATCATCTGCTACTTTTAAATTCACGCCTAAATAATAACTAGATTCGTAATCTGGTGTTAGCTCTATTGTAACTTGTTCTTCTCCTCTTTTCATAGTAAATGTCATAGTATTTGTCCCTTTTTTCCCTATTTCCTGTAAAGCAATACTTCTATCTCCATTTACATTTACTCCATTTACCTTTAATAATATGTCATTTTTTTGTATTCCTTGGCGTTCTGAACTACTATCCTTTTCTACTGCTATAATTTTGCATTTCTCATCTAGATAAATTCCTGTAACTTTTGATTTTAATTCTGTTGGTTTTATGTTGTATTCTAATATCTCACCATTTCTATCAATTTTGGTTTTAATTTCTTCTCCCTGCGATTTCTCTAATACCTTATTTAAATCTTTTTTGCTTTTTATTATTTTGCCATTTCCTTCTATTATCTTATCTCCAATTTGTAATCCTACTCCTTGAGCAGCATATCCATCTATTATTTCTTGTATTTGATTAGAAATATATGTTCCACTAGATGCTGTTACTACAAAATATACTAAAATAGCAAAAATAATATTAACGATTGCTCCCGCTAATACAATTGCCATTCTTTTTGGTACACTCGCTTTTGAGAAAGATTTCTCATCTTCTGATTTTTCTTCTTCTCCTTCTAAACTATTATATCCTCCAAGAGGTATTAACCTTAGTGTATACTTCGTCTCTTTTCCTTGCTTTTTCCATATAGCTGGTCCAAACCCAATTGCAAATTCATTTACTTTTACTTTACAAAGTTTTGCAATTATAAAATGCCCTAATTCATGTATTGTAATTAAGACACCTAACAATACAATTATTTTAATTACTGATATTAAAAATGCTATCAATTTTCTCCTCCTTTTGTCTTCTGAAGATGTTTCCTTTTGGACATGAATATGGATAAAGAAACATCTTTAATTCAACATCACAACAATGTAAATAAAGCATATGCAAATGGTGCTAAAAATATTAGGCTATCAATTCTATCTAGCATCCCTCCATGTCCTGGTATTAAATTGCTAAAATCTTTGACATCTACAAATCTCTTAATACTTGAAGCTGAAAAATCACCTATTTGACCTACTAGACTTAATAAGATTCCTATCCCCATTATAAATAGATAAGAATAGTTCATCCCCCAATATTGATTAGCAATATAAGTATAACCTAACATTAGTATAATAGAACCAATTGTTCCACCTATACACCCCTCAATTGATTTTTTAGGACTTACTTTACTAAATTTATGCTTTCCAAAGTATTTTCCTATAAAATAAGCAAATATATCAGTTCCCCATGCTGCTAATAAAGCATACCATATTAATATTTTCCCATTAGGCATTCCATTAATAAATGCTACAAACATTATAAAAAATACTACATAAAAGATTCCTATAAAAGTATAGGCTATATCTTTAAAACTAGTTTTCATATCTGTTGCTATTACCTGTGCAAACAAAATAATTAAAATAGTGGGAACAGAAAGTGTTACTACCATGTTGAGATATTCTTCTGGTACTATGTGAATTAATGCTATACTAAGACAGCTTGCATATCCTATCCATTTTACTGGTTTAGCTACCTTTTGTATGGCATTAAAATATTCATTCATTGCTAATAAAGCTATAATAGCTAATGCCATATCTACTATTATTTTATTCCCTAATAATAAAATTATTAATACTAATGGAAATCCTAATAAACTTGACGTAATCCTTTTTATATCCATATTTCTTCCTCTCTTTTGGTAGTCAATATTATGTGCGTCCTCAAATTCTCCCTCACCTTAATTTGCTCCAAATTTTCTCGTTCTTTTCTGATATTCAATAATTGCCTCATCTAAATCTTCTTCTTTAAAGTCTGGCCACTTTTTATTCATTACTAGAATTTCTGTATATACAGATTGCCAAGTTAAAAATCCACTTAATCTTTTTTCTCCACTTGTTCTTATAATTAAGTCTGGATCTGGCATTCCTTTTGTATACAAATAATTGGCTATTAAGTTTTCTGTTATATCTTCTATCTGTAACACATTTTCTTTTACTTGTTTTGCAATTTCCTTCATAGCTTTTAATAATTCGTCTCTTCCTCCATAATTTAGTGCTATATTAAAGGTAATTCCTGTGTTATCTTTTGTTCTTTGCATACAATTTTGAATGCTTTTTTGCATTCCATTTGATAAAGTTGAAATATCTCCTAATATTTTAACTCTGATATTTTCTGTATCAGCTCTTTTAGAATAATCTTCTAAATAACTTTGGAGTAACATCATTAATGCTTTTACTTCTTCTTCTGCCCTCTTCCAATTCTCTGTCGAAAATGCATATACAGTTATGTATTGTAATCCAATCTTATTGGCATATCGTACAATTTTCTCTAATGTTTTAGCCCCTTCTTTGTGTCCATAACTTGCTGGTTTCCCTTTTTCTTTAGCCCATCTTCTGTTACCATCCATTATAATTCCAATATGTGTAGGCATATTCTTTTTATTGAATTCCATGATTTTTTCCTCCGTCCCCAAAATCATTTATTACGGTTTTGGATATAGTAAGCTAATTGTTTTAAAAACTCTGCTTTTTCTCCAAATTCCTTTAATTCTTCCACTGCTTCTTTAACATTTTTGTCTAAAATCTTTTTTGCACCCTCTAACCCATATTGTGAAATATAAGTGCATTTTCCCAATTTCTTGTCATTTCCTACGGGCTTTCCTAAAATTTCCTCATTTCCTTCTTCTGATAAGATATCATCTTTTATTTGAAATGCTAATCCTATTTTATCTGCATAGCATGTCATCTTTTTTAATTCTAATTCTGTACAGTCAGCAAGTATTGCTCCCATCCTTACACTAACACTAAGTAAAGAACTGGTTTTATTTTCATGAATATATTTTTGTTCCGCTTGTGTTATCTGTTGACCTTGCTTTTCTGTATCTACATATTCTCCCGCAATCATTCTATCTACTGCTTTTGAGAATTCCTCAATTACTTTTACTTTTTTTGGTATTTCTTCTATGTTACTCTCTCTTAAATCTTTACTTATCACAATATAAGCCATATTAAGCAAGCCATCCCCTGCTAATATTGCCGTTGCCTCATTAAATTGTTTGTGATTGGTTGGCTTTCCATGCCTAAAGTTATCATTATCAATAGCTGGTAAATCATCATGAATCAAAGAAAAATTATGTATCATTTCAATGGCTACAGCATATGGAAAACATTTATCAGCATCTTGTTTAAAAAGCTGATAAGTAGCTAATGTTAAAATTGGTCTTAAGCGTTTTCCTCCTGCCATCAAGCTATATTCCATCGATTGATTTAATGTTTCTTCTGGACACTTTTCCTTCCTTATATATTTTTCTAATTCTTCATTTATCTCTTGTTGATACTTTTTTAATTGTTCTTTAAAAACCATTGCATATCCTATCCTTTCCGCTATTCATTCTGTATTGACTTGACATCATTAAACAAGCTTTCATTGAATTTTAGATATTTTTGCCACACATTTAGTATTAAAAAAATAATAAATCAACTTTAGGCTAATAGTATTGCAATCGTACCACCTACACAGACATAACTTCTTTTTCTTTTGCTTCTAAAATCTTATCAATTTCTTCAATATTTTTATCTGTTATTTTTTGAATTTCACTTTCTGCTTGTTTTAATTCGTCTTCTGTCATCTCTCCATCTTTTTGAGCTGATTTTGCTACATCAATTCCTTCCCTTCTAATAGAACGAATGGCAACTTTGGCTTCTTCTGCCATTTTACGAACATCTTTTACAATCTCTTTTCTTCTTTCTTCATTTAATTCTGGAAAAGCTAGTCTTATTACTTTTCCATCATTATTTGGATTAATTCCAATATCAGAAGCTAAAATTGCTTTTTCTATTTCTTTTAACACACTAACATCCCATGGCTGGATTACAATTAGTCTAGCCTCTGGTATAGAAACTCCTGCTACTTGATTAACTGGTGTTGGTGTCCCATAATAATCTATTTTTATTTTATTTAATATAGCAGGATTCGCACGACCTGCTCTTACTTCTGATAATTTTTCACTATAAACACTAATTGTTTTTTCCATTTTTCCTTTTATATTTGTATAATCCATAATCTTTCTCTCCTTTTTTTAATTTGAAACATTGGGGACAGTCCTCATTTGTTTCATTTTTTATTTCTATTTTTAATAGTTTTATTTTTAATTGCTAATCTAGTTTTGAAACAGATAAGACCTGTCCCTTTTGTTTCATTTTACAATTGTTCCTATTTTTTCGCCTTTTACTGCCCTTACTATATTTTCTGGGTCAGCTATCCCAAATACCAGCAATGGCATATTATTATCTCTACACATAGCAGTTGCTGTTGAATCCATTACTTTTAAATCTTTCTCTAAAACCTCTATATAAGAAATTTCTTCATACTTTTTAGCAGTCGTATCTATTTTGGGATCTGCGGAATAAACAGCATCTATTGCTTTTCCTAATAATATAATTTCTGCTTTGATTTCAGTTGCTCTAAGTACAGCAGCTGTATCTGTCGTAAAGTATGGATGCCCAGTACCTCCTGCAAAAATTACCACTCTCCCTTTATTCAAATGTTTTTCTGCTTTTCTTAATATAAATGGCTCTGCTAATTCTCTCATTTCAACTGCTGTTTGAACTCTTGAATACACCCCTCTCATTTCTAATGCATCTTGCAAAGCTAATCCATTCATAACAGTTGCTAACACTCCCATATAGTCTGCTGTTGTTCTTTCCATTTGGTGTCCATTTCTTCCTCTCCAGAAATTTCCTCCTCCTACTACAATTGCTACTTGAACTCCCATTTCTATAATTTCTTTTATTTTGTCACATATTTTTCCAACTGTTTCAACATTTACTCCTGTCTTTTGTTCTCCTGCTAGTGCTTCTCCACTTAGTTTTAATAGTATTCTTTTATACTTTGCTTTTGACAAATTTTCCACTCTCCTTAAATCTATATTTTTGCCAGTTATATTTTATCATAGATTTTGAAAAAATACAGTATTTTTTTAAGATTTTATTAATTTGTTGTAGTAAGCTTTTTATGAAGAAGTAAAAGATATAAACAAACTATATCAAGGGAGAAATGTTACATTATTTTTACACTATAATATAACATTTCTCCCCTGATTACTTAGATTAACAGTATAGCTTTAATCGTAATTTTAATTTATAATAGCATTATTTGATAATGATGATTTTTTCCTCCGTCCCTAAAATCAGCTCTCCACTTGATTGGTTGTATCAGTGTTTGTTTGATTAATAGCTTTTTCTGATTCTGCTCTTTTCTTATCTTCTTGTTCTTTTACTGTTTCTAATGATGTAATTAAATCTTGTAGTCTTTTTATGTCTTTTCCCATCATTTCCCAGTCCTTGTTGTTATTTGATTCTGTTAAGTTTTTATTCGCTTTTATAATAGCTTCAATCAAGCCTTCTGTATCATCTGTATTTTCAATTTCAATATCTACAGCATAGGTAGAAAGTAAATTTTCTAATGCTTTTGTTAACGTGTCCCCTATTGCTACTTTGTTTCCTGAGGCTACTATTACTTTTTTTAATATAGGTACATCTGATTCATTTAACATAGTCTGATAAATTGGTTCCACATACAATAATGTATTGTCAATTGGAACAATTAACATTTGTTTGTTTAGTTTTGTTCCAGTTGTATTTAGCATTTCTAATTCATTTGCAATTAGTTCATCTGCTTCCATTTGTTTATCTAGTTGCATTGGACCTACGATATTACTATCTGCTGAAAATTTATATAATCTTAATTGATTCGTTCCAGCATTTGTACTTCCTACTAAATAAGAAATGATATTTTGTTTCTCATTTGGTGTATAAATTTGCACTAATCCTAATTCTTCTCCATTTGCTGTCTTTACCATTGTATAGTAAGGTATCATATAAGTTCCTGTAGATTTACTAGATTTTATACTATTATATTTTGCAATATCCCATAAATCATCTGCTCGATATAACACATCTGGTTTGACATTATGATATACTTTTAAAATATTGGCTTGTACATTATATAAGAATTCAGGATAAATAAAGTGACTTGCTATATCTTCTGGTATTGGTTGATCTAAATCAACAAATAATGTATCATATATTTTCCTATATGCCATAGCAATTGGATCGGTTCTATCTGTTATATAATAAGAAATTGTTCCATCATAGGCATCTACTATTACTTTTACTGAATTTCTAATATAATTAATATTTTCTCGCATTCCATCGTGTTCTATCGCTGTATATTGTGAATATGGATAACTACTAGATACTGTATAAGCATCTACTACCCATACAATTCTTCCATCTTCTGTTATAACAGTATATGGTTTTTCATCATAAATTAAATATGGTAATGCTTTTTTTACTCTCGTAAGAACATCTCTATTCATTAAAATCTTACTATCATCTGTGATTTCATTTGAAAATGCCAAATTTAAATCACCTTTTGTAATTCCTAATATTAATCTATCTAAAAATCCTACCTGTAGTCCTGCTTTTCCTTGATAAGTTGAAGTATAATCTGTTCCATTTTCATCAGTATAGTCATATTCTTGCTTATTTTTTGCATTCGTTGCTATTATTTCATCTGTTTCTAATCCAAAATAAATACGTGGTTGCTCAATTTTAATTTGTTCATCTTTTCCTGATACTTCTTTTTGCACATATTGTATATTTCCAGATTGGGTACTTTCTGTGGCTGATGCTATAATCTCTCCCATTCCATGGGTATATTCATAAGTTTTATTATTATAAGTTCTTCCTAAATTCGTTATCTCTCTTGGTGCTATGTACACTAATTTGTCTTTTCCTTTAATTTTGTATTTTGCTAAATTAGCATTCTTATAAGAAAAATATCCTGTTTCTGTTTGGTTATCCTCTAGTGTTTTTAACACTGCATTTTGACTAATAATTGGTATGTTATTAATTACATTACGATTATTTTCTACTTCTTGATTGGTAATTGTTCCAGAATTTTGTATGTTCATTTCTTCTATATTAATATTATATGCATTTTTGGTACTGTTAATATTTTCTGCAATATATTGTTTTTCTTTATCTAATTCGTTAGAGCTAACAAATGCTATATCAAACACCATCATAACAAGAAATAATACTATTAAATATCCTGGTATTACAGCTAAATTCTTTAATACTTTACTTGTATTCCCTTCTTTAAAATAGTTAACAGCTCTATACGCAAATAAAATAATAATAAAAGAAAATCCTATATACCCCCATAGTTTTATAGTTGTTTCTGTCATCCCTGCTCCTACAATGTCAATGTTGTCATTTACTGTTAGTAGCTTACCAAACATCATATTTTGTGTATTTAACATTGTGATAATAGCTATTCCCATAATCACTAATAAGATATTTCTGGTTAATTTCTTCATAAATAAACTTTGCTTTAACATTTTTCCATCAATTCCATCGAAAAATCGATTAAATACAATAACATAATATAATGCCATATAAATAGATAATCCTACAAATACTATTGTAAAATATAAAGCAAAAGCTTCTATTACTGGTTTTTGAAAGATATAATAAGCAATATCTAAATTAAAGATAGCATCTTGTATTCCAAATGAAGTACTATGAATAACTAACATTATTTTTTGCATTAATATAGTTGATACCATAATACTTACCATTGCTGATATAACTAATGCCAATGATTTGTTTAATAATTTGGGCATTGGCTTATTTTCTTTTTCAAAAAATGGTTTTAATCCCTTTTTAATTCCTCTATTTGTAAAATAAATAACAAAATATAATATTACAAAATTAATTGCCATAATAGAATACTTATAGATAATATTTGTATAATAAATATGAATGTATTGTTCTCCTAATTCTCGGTATTCCAAAAAGCTTCCTCTTAGTTGAATATAACTAATTCCAGCAAATATTAGTAAAAATAAAATAACTAATATCATTCTTGTTTTACTTTTTTCTTTTTTATTTCTTTTTTTAGTTTCTTTTGTATTAGCAGTGTCCATTATTGTTTCTTGCTTTATTGGCGCAACTTTTTGCGTCTGCTCTTGTTTGCTTTTATTTTCTTCCATAAAATCTTCCTCCTTCTTACTCTTTTAGCTGCTATCTCTTCCTTTATAGAATTGCTTTTATAAAATCATGCGAATTGAAAATCTCCATATCCTCAATTTGTTCTCCAACTCCTATAAATTTTATTGGAATTTTATTTTCTTCTACAATTCCAATTACAACACCACCTTTTGCTGTTCCATCTAATTTCGTTAGTATTAGCCCTGTAATATCTGCTTCTTCTTTAAAAGCTTTTACTTGTGAAATTGCATTTTGCCCTGTTGTTCCATCAATTACTAATAATACTTCTTTGTCAGCATCTTGCATTTCTTTATTGATTACTTTCTGAATCTTATTTAATTCATCCATTAGATATTTTTTATTATGTAATCGTCCAGCTGTATCTACAATTAAAACATCGGCTTGTTTTTCTCTTGTAATTTTAATAGCATCATATACTACAGAAGCAGGGTCTACTCCTTCTTCTCTTTTTACGATATCGGCTCCTGCTCTTTTAGCCCATATTTCTAATTGTTCTACTGCTGCTGCTCGAAAGGTATCTGCTGCTGCTACCACTACTTTTTTTCCATCTTTTGCTAATCGATTAGCAATTTTCCCTATAGAGGTTGTTTTCCCTACTCCATTGACACCCATTACTAGAATAACAGATGGTTTTGTGTCAAGATGCAAATTAATGTCTGCTACCTCTAATATTTTTTGCATTTCCTCTCTTAAAACTTGTTTTACTTCTTCCTCTTCCTGAATTTTTTCTCTTTTTAGTCTTTGCCTTAAATTTCCTATTATTTTGACAGAAGTTTCTATGCCAATATCAGACAGGATTAGAATTTCTTCTAATTCTTCTAAAAACTCTTCGTCTATTTTTTTTAAGCTCTTAAATACATTGTTTATCTTTTCATCAAATGAGCTTTTTGTTTTATTCATCCCATGTTTTAATTTATCAAAAAATCCCATTCCTTCTTCTCCTTTTTATTTTGCTTTATTATTGTAACATGTTTTGTCTTTTTTTTCCATAGTTTATGAAATTTTTAACTAACTTTTGATAATTATTATTCAAATAGTAATCCTTTTATAAAATTTTTCAAGATAAAGGCATTAAAAAAATCAACCTTTACAGTTGATTTATCAATGTTTCGCCAAAGTGCGACGATTTTACTTAATGGAGCCAATAAGCAGAATTGAACTGCTGACCTACGGGTTACGAATCCGTTGCTCTACCAACTGAGCTATATTGGCAATTATACTAAGATATATTACACTATTTTCTTCTTTTTGTCAATGATAAAAATTATAAAAAAAACAGGCTAATTCTATTCAAAATCAACCTGTATTTTTTTATTTTAATACATTCCTTCCATTCCAGCTGGCATACCTGCATCATGACCTCCACAATTGCATCCTTTTGGCTCTGGTGCATCTGTTACAATGCTTTCTGTTGTAAGTACCATCGAAGCAATAGATGCTGCATTTTGTAAAGCACTTCTTGTTACTTTTGTTGGATCTACAATTCCTGCTTTCTTCATGTCTACATATTCTTCTTTAGCTGCATCAAATCCTTCCCCTATTTTTGCTTTCTTTACATTGTCTACAATAACTGCTGGCTCTAATCCTGCATTAACAGCAATTTGCCTTACTGGTTCTTCTAAAGATTTTAATACAATTTTAGCCCCTAGTGCTTCTCCACCTTCTAAAGAATCTACTAATTTCTCTACTTTTGGAATAACATTTATTAAAGCTGTTCCACCACCAGCAACAATTCCCTCTTCCACTGCTGCTTTTGTAGCAGATAAAGCATCTTCAATTCTTAATTTTTTGTCTTTCATTTCAACTTCTGTAGCAGCACCTACTCCAATAACCGCTACTCCACCTGCTATTTTCGCTAATCTTTCTTGTAATTGTTCTTTGTCATATTCACTCTTAGTTTCTACAATTTGTGCTTTTATTTGTCCTACTCTATCAGCAATTTGTTGCTTATCTCCTGCTCCATCTACAATAATCGTATTTTCTTTTTGCACTTTAACTTGTTTTGCTCTACCTAATTGACTTAGCATAGTGTCTTTTAATTCTAATCCTAAGTCTGATGTAATAACTTCTGCTCCTGTTAGAATAGCAATATCTTCTAGCATTGCTTTTCTTTTATCTCCAAATCCTGGTGCTTTTACGGCTACAACATTTAATACTCCTCTTAACTTATTTAAAATTAAAGTTGATAGTGCTTCGCCTTCTATATCATCACATATAATTAGTAGTTTTCCTGATTCTTGCATAATAGATTCTAATAATGGTAATATTTCTTGTATATTACTAATTTTCTTGTCTGTTAACAATATGTATGGATTATCTAATATTGCTTCCATTTTCTCTGTATCTGTTGCCATATATGGAGATAAGTATCCTTTATCAAATTGCATTCCTTCTACTACATTTAATTCTGTGTTTGAAGTTTTTGATTCTTCTATGGTTATGACTCCATCTTTTGAAACTTTTTCCATAGCATCTGCAATTAGATTTCCAATTTCTTCACTATTAGCTGATATACTTGCCACTCTTGCTATGTCTTCTTTTCCATTGATATCTGAACTTACTTCTTTTAGTCCTTCAATAGCAGTTTCTACTGCTTTATCAATTCCTCTTTTGATTGCCATTGGGTCTGCTCCTGCTGCTACATTTTTTACCCCTTCTTTAATCATACTTTGTGCTAAAACAGTAGCTGTTGTTGTTCCATCTCCTGCTACATCATTTGTTTTTGTAGAAACTTCTTTTACTAAACGAGCTCCCATATTCTCATATTTATCTTCTAATTCTATTTCTTTTGCAATGGTAACACCATCATTGGTAATTAAAGGTGCTCCAAAACTTTTATCTAATACTACATTTCTTCCTTTTGGTCCTAATGTTACTTTTACTGTATCTGCTAATTTATTAACACCTTCTAATAAAGATTTTCTTGCTTCTTCTCCAAATTTAATAACTTTTGCCATTTGACTTTCCTTCCTTTCTCTTTTTATTCAACAATCGCTAAGATATCATCTTGTTTTACTATAATGTATTCTGTTCCTTCGTATTTTACTTCTGTTCCAGAATACTTGCTTACAATTACATTGTCACCTTTTTTTACATTGACTGGTTCTATTTTTCCCTCAATCTTTTCTCCTAATCCTACTTCAATTACTTCTGCTATTTGTGGTTTTTCTTGTGCATTTCCAGCCAAAATAATTCCACTTTTAGTTGTTTCTTCGCCTTCTTTCATTTTTATTAATACTCTGTTTCCTAATGGTTTAATCATTTTCCATTACCTCCTTATGTTTTTAGAATTAGCACTCATAATGAGTGACTGCTAATACTTTATACCCTTTTTGCATTCTTGTCAATACCTTTTTCTTTTTTTCACATAAAGTTCACACATTTAGTTTATGCATTGATTTTCTATGTATTACCTTTTCTTGCGTTTTTTCCAAAAAAAAGTTATAATATGAATATGAAAAAGTTAATTGTGAATAAAAAATATAATGGAAAAAAATTAAATAAGTTTTTGTTAGATACCATACCTAACCTTTCCTCTACTCTTTTTTATAAAACGTTAAGAAAAAAAGATATTAAAATAAATGGAAAAAGAATTTCGGAAAATGTTACTATTTATGAAAATGATGAAATTTGCATATATATTTCAGATACCTTATTAACACATGCTATAAAATTAAACGTGTTTTTTGAAGATGAAAATATTCTAATTTTAAATAAGCCTCATAAACTAGAAGTAACAGGCGAAAATAGTTTAACCCTTTATGTTCATCAAGATTATGCCAATAGCAGTTTTAAACCTATGCCTTGTCACAGGATTGATAGAAATACAACAGGACTTGTTCTATTTGCTAAAAATGAAAAAACTTTAACCCTTCTACTTAATAAATTCAAACAACATGAAATTGAAAAACATTATTTAGCTTGGGTTTATGGTAATCCAAAACATAACTATAAAAGATGTGAAGCTTTTCTGTTCAAAGATAAGAAAAAATCATGTGTTTATATTTCTGACTCTCCTAAAAAAGGATATCAAAAAATTGTTACAACTTACCAAGTCTTAGAAAAATATCCTAATCATACTTCTCTTCTTGATATCGAAATTGAAACAGGAAAAACACATCAAATTAGAGCTCATCTTGCTCATTTAGGTTTTCCCATTATTGGAGATGGAAAGTATGGTATTAACGACATTAATAGAAAATTTGGTAAAAAGTACCAGATGCTTTGTAGTTATATTCTAAAATTTAATTTTAAGACAAACAGTGACTATCTGAACTATTTGAAAGATAGAAGTTTTATCTTAGATTCTAATCCACTAGAAACTAAAAAAACATAATAGAGATTCACATAACTACAAAACTAACGTTTATACAATACTATACATATTATAGCTAATTTTGTATTCATTATAATAAAGAATCTTTCTTTTTATAGGTATTAAAATAGCATAGACCTAACTTTCATTACAGATAAAGTTAATAGATTATTATTACAAAAAAAACAGTTGCAAAAACAATTAAAAGACATTAAACAAAAGGACAATAAATTGGTTGTTTTCGCAAAGCAAATTCTAAAATACTTTTCAAATTTACCTAAATTACTTGAAATTGTAACAATTGATGAAAAGAAAAATCTTTTAAAAACTTTGATAAGAAAAATTTGTTTCGATGATAAAAACCACCAAATCTCTCTGGAATTATATCCAGATTATTCAGTGGTTCCTATGTGGCGAAAAATATGCTCATTTTTAATAGTGTTCCTCCCACATTTTGCTCAAAAAAATAATTAGCTTATCCTATGTAAGATTAGTTTTCTAATATTGCCATTGACAAAAGTAGAAGTAACTTTTGAAAACTCACATATAAATTCAAGTCACTGTTTCAGACATTCCTTAAATTCTAATTCTTGCTTAATTATCTTAACCATAAAATAATCCTCCTTTCCGTTGGAAGACTTTTTCACAAAGAAAAAAATCAACATTTTACTGATTGATTTTCATATCTATCTGTTCTATTCGTTCGAATAGAAACATTGTTGGTTGGAATGTTCTTATAGGAACTTTTAGCAAATACTCAAAAACCAACGATTATACAGAATATATAAAACATATTTATCGAAAAAACTCTCTTTATATCCTTAAATTTTTTATAAGTTTATCTACATTAACTTTTTCAATATCTTCCAAATTTATAACATTTCCTAAATTTATACTATTTGAAAGTAATTTATCATATTCTAACTTAAAAGTGTTATATTTATATTCGAAAAATGGTTTATACTCATTTCGTTTATTGTAATAATATGAGTTTAAATAATGTGCTGGATGCCTTTCTTCTTTCGATTTCTCTCTCTTTAATAATCTATTCCAAATTGTTTGAAAATCTTTAGCGAATATATTAATTGTATAAGTTTCATATTTATACTTTGTTATTAAGTTTATTAAGAAATCCTTCCATTCTATTTTAAATGGTTTCTCTATTATTATTATTTCATCTTCTCTTTGCTATTAATTTTTTATACATTTCTATTTTTAAATAGTACAAATGCTCCTTTTGTTCTTTATTTTTAAACCCTATCATATCATATATCTTTTCACTAAATTCATCATATGACAATAAAATACTATTTTCTAACTTTTTATATAAAATTTTAGCAAGAGTGGTTTTACCTGTACCACTAACACCTGTTATTATAATTAATTTTTCAAATTTTTTATCATTATTATAAAACTCCCCTAATTAACTTTT
>CAPBNZ010000041.1:0-6676 GCA_948585895.1 uncultured Clostridia bacterium
AATCAGAACGGACAGAATAATAATTACCGCAATAACAATTTCAATCGAAAACCAGAAGATAATAGAGGAAACCGTTATAATAATAGTAATGGAAATAATAGATTTAATAATAATAGAAATAATAGTGAGAGATTTGGAAAAAGACCATTAGATGAAAAAGGAATTGAGAAAAATATTAAAAATATTATGGCAGTAGATACAGTTGAAAAGGAAACAGTAAGGGAATACAATAGAGGAATTGACAAACAAAAGACCAATAATAAATTTGATGAGAATAAAACAACAAAGAAAACAAAAACAAGAAGAAATAATTCAGGAAACGATTTTGATGAAGGAAAACTAAAAACACTAAAACAAGCCAATCGTTTATCCAATATGTTTGATGAACAAGATGGAGGAATGCTTGATTATTATGATTTAACAACAGAACGTGGAAGAAGAGGAAAGAAGAGAAATAATAAAAATCAAGAAGAAAGAACAAAGCAAAAAATATTTAAATTAACAGAAATTGAAATACCAGAAAGTATCACAGTAAAAGATTTTGCTGCTGAAATGAAAAAAACAACATCAGAAGTTATCAAAAAATTATTAGGTTATGGAATCATGGCATCAATTAATAATGAAGTGGATTTTGATACTGCTTATCTAATTGCACAAGAATTTGGAATTAATGCAATTAAAAAAGAAACAGTAACAGAGGAAGATATTTTATTTGATGATTCAGAAGATAGAGAAGAAGATTTAGAAGTAAGACCACCAGTTATAGTTGTTATGGGGCATGTAGACCATGGAAAGACATCCTTATTAGATGCAGTTAGAAAAACCAATGTAATTGAAGGAGAAGCTGGAGGTATTACCCAAGCAATAGGAGCTTATAAAGTAAAAGTAAAAGAGAGAGAAATAACTTTCTTAGATACACCAGGACATGAAGCTTTCACTGCTATGAGAGCAAGAGGTGCACAAATTACAGATATAGCAATCTTAGTAGTAGCAGCAAATGATGGAGTAAAGCCACAAACGATTGAAGCAATTAACCATGCAAAATCAGCAGGAATACCAATTATTGTAGCAGTTAATAAAATAGATTTACCAGATGCTAACATTGATAAAGTGAAGCAAGAATTAATGGCTTACGAATTAGTACCAGAAGAGTGGGGTGGAGATACTATATATGTTCCAATTTCTGCTAAGAAAAATGAAAATATCGATCAATTATTAGAAATGGTACTATTAGAAGCAGATGTTTTAGAATTGAAAGCAAATCCTAATAAGCAATCAAAAGGAACCGTTATTGAAGCAAGACTAGATAAAGCAAAAGGAGCTATTGCTACTATGCTTGTACAAAGAGGAACGCTAGATGTAGGCGATACTATTGTTGTAGGTTCATCCATTGGTAGAATTAGAGCTATGAAGGATGACAAAGGTAGAAGTGTAAAAGCTGCTGGACCATCCACACCAGTAGAAATCATGGGATTAACAGAAGTACCATCGGCAGGAGATACTTTCTATGAAGTAAAAAATGAAAAAATGGCAAAACACTTAATTGAAAAGAGAAAACGTCAAGAAAGAGAAAAGGCCATGAATGTAACAACAAAAGTAACATTAGATAATTTATTTAATCAAATGGAAGAAGGAAAACTAAAGGTATTAAACTTAATTGTTAAAGCAGATGTACAAGGTTCTGTGGAAGCAGTAAAACAATCTTTAGAAAAACTGGCGAATGAAGAAGTTAGAGTAAAAGTAATTCATGCAGCAGCAGGAGCAGTTAATCAATCAGATGTTACCCTTGCTAAAGTATCAAATGCAATTATTATTGCATTTAATGTAAGACCAGACAATATGGCAAAAGAAATGGCAGAAAAAGATGAGGTAGAAATTAAGCAATACTCTATTATTTATCAAGCAATAGAAGATGTAGAAGCAGCCATGAAAGGAATGTTATCACCTAAATTTGAAGAAAAAGTAATTGGAAATGTAGAAGTAAGACAAACCTTTAGAATATCAAATGTAGGAACGATTGCAGGTGGTTATGTCTTAAGTGGAAAAGTAGAAAGAAATGCGGGAGTAAGAGTAATACGTGAAAATGTAGTTATCCATGATGGACATTTAGCAACCTTGAAGAGATTCAAAGATGAAGTAAAAGAAGTAGGAAAAGGATTTGAATGTGGAATGCAAATTGAGAACTACAATGATATTAAAGAAGGAGATATCATTGAAGTGTATATTATGGAAGAAATTAAAAGGTAAAAACAAAGAAAATATAAAATTATTACCATTGCTTCACTTTTAAATTGCATAGAAAGAAAAAATAAAGAAGAGGAGTGCGAAATATGCCAGAAAATCAAGCAAGATTAGGTCGTATTGATGAACAATACCGAAAAGAGCTTAGTCAAATTATTGGTTATGAATTAAAGAATCCTAGCATAACAGGTCTAATTAGTGTGACGAAAGTTAAAGTTACCAATGATTTAAAATATGCTAAAGTGTATGTAAGTATATTGAATCCCAAAAATAGGAAAGAAACATTAACAGGGCTTAAGAAAGCTTCAGGATTTATAAGAAGTGAATTAGCAAAAAGAGTCAATTTAAGAAATACACCAGAATTAATATTTGAATTAGATGATTCACTAGAATATGGAGCAAAAATAGATACCATCTTAAAAGAAATTATGCCTAAAAAAAAGGATTAATATTATGTCGCAAGGGGAGGACATAGAGAAATCTCTCTATGCGACATGTTTTTATCTGGAAAGGAAATAATATAAATATGACGTTAGATGAAATTTTAAAAGAAATAAAAAAGGCTCAAAATATAGTCATTTTAACCCATGAATCGCCAGATGGAGATGCAGTAGGAAGTAGCTTAGCTATGAAACTTATGTTAGAAGCATTAGGAAAACAAGCAGATGTATTGATTCCTGAATATTCTAGAATGTTCAATTTCTTACCATCGGCTGAAAAAATAAAGGTAGAATCTGAGATTGAAAAATATGATTTAGCGATTTCAGTAGATTGTGCCAATTTAAAAAGGCTAGCAAAAAATGAATATTTTGAAAAAGCCAAAAGAACAATTGTCATTGACCATCATGGCAGTAATAATATGTATGGGGATTTAAACTATGTTAATCCAGCCTCACCAGCTTGTTGTGAGATATTAGCAGGAATGATAGACTATTTTGGAATCAAAAATTCAAAAGAAATAGGAACTTGTATTATGACAGGAATTATAACAGATACAGGGGGATTTCGCCATTTAGGAATTACACCAGATACGTTTGAATATACAGCAGAATTAATTCGATTAGGAGTAGATTTACCAGACATTTATAAAAGAACATTACGAACGAAAACAAAGGCAAATTTTGAATTGACCAAAAGAATTATTGATAGGATGGAGTTATTAGAAGATGGTAAAGTTTCTTTCACCTATATGAATTCTCAAGATGAATTAGAAGTAGGAGCCGAGCCAGGAGACCATGAGGGATTAGTAGATATTGGTAAAGACATTGAAGGGGTAAAGGTAGCTATATTTATTCGCCAGAAGAATAAGGAGGAGGCATATAAAGTATCCTTACGTTCAGAAGATAATATCAATGTATCTGATATCTGTTTTGTATTTGGCGGTGGTGGTCATGCAAGGGCTGCTGGTGCATTAATACAAGGAAATGTACAACAAGTAAAAGAAAAGTTAATGAAAGAAATAAGAAAATGGATGGAATAGTTATTATTAATAAACCAAAAAATTGTACATCACATGATATTGTACAACAAGCAAAAAAGATATTAAATGAAAAAGTGGGACATACAGGAACATTAGATCCTATGGCAACAGGGGTGTTACCATTATTAATTGGGAAAGGAACATTATGTTCTAAATATTTAATCAATCATGACAAAATTTACCAGGTTCAATTGACATTAGGAAGTAAAACAGATACAGCAGATAGAGAAGGTAAAATCATAGAAAAAAAGGAAATTTTCCAAAATACCTTTCAGAAAGAAGAAGTCCAAAAAGTATTACAATCATTTTTAGGTAAACAAGAACAGATGCCACCAATGTATTCAGCCATCAAAGTAAAAGGAAAAAAATTATATGAATATGCAAGAAAAGGACAAACAGTAGAAATACAACCAAGGTCAATTGAAATATATGACATAAAATTATTAAAAATTAAGGAAGAAGAGAAACAAATTGAATTTCAGGTAGCATGTTCTAAAGGAACTTATATTAGAAGTTTATGTGAGGACATGGCAGAAAGATTAAATACAGTTGGTCATATGTCAGAATTAAAAAGAACACAAGTAGGGAATTTTTCAATTAGCCAAACCATTTCATTACAACAGTTAAAAGAAGGAAAAATTTCTTATATAACAATAGAAGAATTATTCCAAGAAAAAGAAGCAATTTTAATGGAAAAACATAGGTTGCTATTATTTTTAAATGGGGTCAAATTAACAAGTAAACAACAAGATGGCATGTATCGAATTTATGTTGATGGAACGTTTATTGGAATTGGAATAGTAAACAAGGGATTACTAAAAAGAGACATTATTTTGGACGATAAAGTAGCCTTATTCGGCATTAAATAATAATTTGTTAGAAGTAAGCAGTTATATAAAGCAATATAGGATTGCTACCAAAGTTAATGAATGGCGAAATGGACTTAGATAAAATTGAAATTTAGTCATATGAGAGTTAGTTGGAAAATATTGAAACATAGGAGGAGTAAGAAAATGAAAGATACGAGAGGTGTTACATTGATAGCATTAATTGTTACCATAATAGTATTATTGATATTAGCAGGAATTGCAATTAATGGTTTAACAGGGGAAAAGGGAATTATTAATGAAGCAAAAACAGCAAAACAAGAAACAGAAGTAGCAGAAATTATAGAAAAAGCTCAAATTGAAATTATAAGATTAGATGGCAAAACAGATGGAGATATAACAGAAGATAAAGTAAATGAAATAATAGCACAATATGATAAAGAAAAAAAGATTCGAGATGATAAAGAAGAAAAATATATTATTACTGAAAAAGGTTATGAAATAAAAGTATCAGATATATGGAATGGAACCTCCATAGAAGAAAACCCAACATTGCCAACTTTTAATCCAGATACCTTAACTATTGGAGCAGATGCTCAAAATACAGATAAGTATGGTTGGAAAGTAGGAAATTATACAGTTAAAACTTCAGAAATGAGTACAAATGTATGGAGATTATTTTATCAAGACAGTAAGTATACTTATATCATAACAGATGACTATGTAGGAATGCATAAGCCTGATGGTTTGGGGACGAAGTATCCAGACGGGGCGAGTGTAAGTATGGTAGGAAGAAGACTGAATTCGATGGTGAGTTCCTTATTTACAAGTGAAGTATCTGACTACAGAGTGGAAGTTATGGCCTGGATGACCGATGTTAGTGAACAGGCACCCTGGACTTCTTACAAAAATTCGGATGCGGTTTTTGCCATTGGTAGTCCGACAATTGAACTTTTTGCAGCATCGTTTAATCAAAAAAAAGCTCAGGATAGCAGACTGAAGTTTAGTGCAGACTCCAAAGGTTATTCGTGGGATGTTGCGACCCATACTTTCATTGTTGGGGAAAATCATGGAATCTACAATAAAAGTGGTTCAGTGACCTGGCCGCTTGCGTCGCCTGGAGCATATAATGTCAAGGTGAGAGAAGTAGGCGGTGACTTTTACGATGGTGAAGTGTGGTCTACGCGATACGAGGAGAATCCAGTGGAAAAATTTCGTCCCATAGTTTGCATTCCAACCTCTGTGTTTAATAGCAAATATTTAACATCATTGGTTGATATATAACTAATAGAGAATTAGTAATATTAAAAAATCATCTTTCATATACTTAAAAAAAGGAATGAAGGTGATTTTTTTGTATTATATTCAAGAAGCTGACAAGCCCAATTTTATTTTTAAAATATTTAATATTATTCAGTTAGAAGAAGATAAAATTATTTTGCCAATTGATGAAAGTAAAATAACAAGTAAAAAAGCACAAAAGTTAGCACAAAAAACCAAAAAGGTAATAGAAAAGACAATTAGTAAGAAAATTGTTATGAGTGAAAAAATTCAAAAACAAGAAGAATATGTTAATTTATTACATACGTTTGGCTTAGAAATAGTAGAAGGAAAATGGCTGTTTGAAGTCCTTTCTTGTAAAGTGTTAGATTATGTATTACAAGAAAGAAAAATGAAAAAAGAGGAAACATCAATTTCTATTCTAGTAAATGACCTGTCAGAAAATATGTTTTTTCAGGTAAAAGACATTGCAAAAAAATATAGAAGAGTCAATATTATAACAAACCATAGAGAAAAATTTAAAAAGATAGAAGAACAAATTTTAGAAGAAGATGGTATTATGATAACGGTTGGAAATAATAAAAAGAAAGGAATTTGTAAATCTCAAGTTATTTTAAATGTTGACTTTCCATCTGAGTTAATCAATCAATATAATATTTATGAAAATGCAGTTATTGTAAATATAAGAGAAAACGTAAAAATAACAAAAAAGAGATTTAATGGAATGGCTATCAATAATTATGAGATAACATTTAATCAAAAACCAGAAGATTTTGATTATGACAAAAATACAAAATATAGGGCATATCAAATATATGAAGCACAAATGAATAAAAAACAGCCATTT
>CAPBNZ010000041.1:6686-15919 GCA_948585895.1 uncultured Clostridia bacterium
AGATAAAGTAAAAATTATAAAATTAGTTGGAAGGAACACCATACTTTTAAATGAATAGAACGATTACTACATAGCTATCAACTTCAGGTTTTTTATACCTTGTGAGTCGCAACTTAATAAATAAAGTTTTTTGCACTTATAAGATAGGTGGAAGAGTCATCTCAAAATCTTAAAAATTTCTTTAAAAGCTTTTCTTTTTTATTAAAATTTGTCAAAAATTAAAAGTTGGCAAGGGGGTAATAAAATGCCAAATAATAATGAAAAGAAAAATCCTAGTGATAGAGAAAAGACGAAACCACACAAAGTAGCAAATGGAAAAAAAAGAAAAACAACCAAAAAGAAAAAAGCAACAGGGGATGGACAAATGAAACCAAAAAAGCCACAGGTTAAAAAAGGTAAAAAAAATAAATTTTCAGATAGACATCCTAAGTTAATGTTAGCAGTAAAAATAGCAATTGTTTTATTTTTATTAGCTTGTGTAATTGGGGCAGGAATTATTGCAGGTCTGTTTTTTGGAGTATTTGGAGATGATTTTGAAATCACAAAAGAAGAATTAAAAATAGGAGCATCCAATTCTGTTGTAGTAGATGTTAATGGAGGGGTTGTTGCTAATTTAAGCGGAGATGAAAAAAGAAAAATTATAACGTTAGAAGATATGGCAGATTATTTGCCAAAAGCTTATGTAGCAATAGAAGATGAAAGATTTTATAAACATAGTGGAGTAGATTTTAAAAGAACAGCAGGAGCAATTGTACATACTGTATTTGGAAAAAGTTCTTATGGAGGAAGTACGATTACACAACAATTAGTAAAAAATATTACAAAAGATGACGAATCTTCAGGATTAGCCGGAATTTTTAGAAAAATAAAAGAATGGGCCAAAGCATATCAAGTAGAAAGAATGATATCAAAAGACCAAATTCTTGAGTTATATTTAAATATTTTATTTGTAGGTTCCAGCAATTTACATGGTGTAGAATTAGGAGCAGAATATTATTTTAATAAAAGTGCAAAAGATTTAGATTTAGCAGAATGTGCCTTTATGGCAGGAATTAATAGTTCACCTAATTCCTATGATCCATTTGATACAAATAGGGATAATACAGAAAAAATAAAGAAAAAAGCCAAAACCGTTTTAGCTAAAATGAAAGAACTTGGATACATTCAAAATCAAGAAGAATATGATGCCGCAGTAGCAAAAGTAGAGGCAGGCTTACCATTTAAAAAAGGACAAACGATAACTTTATCTAGTCATTCTTATCATACCGATGCTGTAATTGAACAAGTAATTTCACAAGTTATGGAAGAAAAAGATATTTCGAGAGAACTTGCCAAGAATTATGTATATAGTAGTGGGCTTACTATTTATTCAACAGTTGATGTTAAGATTCAAGCAGAAGCAGAAAAAGAAACGTTAAAAGATAAATATAGTAAGGCAGGTAGAGAAAAAAAAGAAGATGGAACCTTAAAAAATGAAGGACATACACAAGCTGCTATTGTTATTATAGACCATAAAACAGGAAATGTTTTAGGTGTTTCTGGAGGAATCGGAGAAAAAACAGGTTCAAACTTAAATAGAGCAACACAAGCAAAAAGGCAACCAGGATCATCTATTAAACCAATTGCTGTTATTTCTCCAGCATTACAGGAAAAGATTATAACAGCAGCTACGGTATATGATGATGTATTGACAGATTTTAATGGATATAAACCAAAAAATGATGGGCATAAATATAGAGGTTTAATCAATATAAGAGATGTGATTGCTTATTCACAAAATGTACCAGAAGTAAAAATTATGAAAGAATTAACACCAGGAAAATCTATCGATTATTTAAGAAATATGGGAGTGAGTAGTTTATATAAAAATGGAGAAGACCCTAAGAAAGATGATGAAAGTTTACCACTTGCTATAGGAGGAATTTCAGATGGAATAACACCACTTGAGATGGCAGCAGCCTATAGCACAATTGCTAATAATGGAGAATATATTCAGCCAACTTTCTATACCAAAGTAGTAGATTCAAATGGAAACACAGTGCTAACACCAAATCAAGAAAAAAGAAGAGTCATATCAGAACAAAATGCTTATATCGTAAAATCTATTTTGCAAGAGCCAGTAAAAAAAGGAACAGCAACCTATTGTGCTATACCAGGAATAGAAGTAGCTGCTAAAACAGGAACAACAGATAAGGATAAAGATAGATGGCTTTGTGGATTTACACCATACTATGCAGCAGCATGTTGGTTTGGTTATGATAGTCCAGAGGAAGTAACAGGATTTGGAACAAATCCAGCAGGGCAAATTTGGGATGCTGTTATGACAGTTGTTCATAAAGGATTGCCAAATGCAACTTTTACTAGGCCAGAAGGAATCGTAGAACAAACTGTATGTAAAACAACAGGTTGTATAGCGACAACAGGGTGTTCAAATGTTTATAAAGAAATATTTACATCTGACAATTTACCAGCAAAATGTGAAGGACATGGTTCACAAACAGTATGTTCTGAATCAGGAAAAATAGCAACAGCCTATTGTTCACAATATGTAGCAACTACGCCAAGTGCATATGGTGGTGTTGTACCAAAAGAAAAATTACAATTATGGAAGGCAGTAAATGGTGGTAGTTCTTCAGGAAAAGGTAGAATAGAAGGAACTTGTACAATCCATACAAAACCAAAAGAAACGGAAAAACCAAAAACCAATACAACCAATACAACAACAAACACAACCAATACAACAAATACCAATAATACAGCCAATAACACAACCAATACGACAAACACCAATAATACAGTTACCAATACAAACAATGTAACGAATACAACCAATACAACCAATGCAACAAACACTAATTAAGAAAATGAGATGTGAATTTTTCGCATCTCTTATTCAACAAAATAAGGAGGGAAATTTTGGATATTTATTTTTATAATACATTAACCAAGAAAAAAGAGGTGTTTAAACCAATTAATAAAAAAGAAGTAAAGATTTATTCTTGTGGACCAACAGTTTATAAAGATGCATCAATAGGAAACATGAGAACCAATATATTTCAAGATGTTTTAAGAAGAGTTTTGCAATATAATGGGTATACTTTAAAACATGCCATGAATATAACAGATGTTGGACATTTAGTTTCTGATGGAGATGAAGGGGAAGACAAAATGCTAAAATCAGCAAGAGAAGAACAGAAATCACCAATGGAAATTGCCAACCATTACACAAAGTTATTTTTTCAAGATTTAAAATCATTAAATATTCAAACACCTGAAATTGTTTGTAAGGCAACAGACCATATTAAAGAAATGTTAGAATATGTTCAAAGACTAGTAGAAAATGGATATGCTTATGAAACTTCAACAGCAATTTATTTTAATATTGCTAAATTAGATCAATATCCTATGTTATCGAATCTAAAAGAACAAAAAGCAGGAGCAAGAGTAGATGTCGACCCAGAAAAAAGAAGTCCCTATGATTTTGCCTTATGGATTAAAGCACCAAAAAATCATGTAATGAAATGGGATAGCCCATGGGGACCAAGTTATCCAGGATGGCATATTGAATGTTCTGCTATGGGACAAAAATATTTAGGAGAACAATTTGATATTCACACTGGAGGAATTGATTTAATTCCAACTCATCACGAAAATGAAATAGCACAAAGTAAAGGAAAATGTGGAAAGATTCCTGCTAATTATTGGATGCATGGAGAATATTTACTAATTGATGGTGGAAAGATGTCAAAAAGTTTAGGAAATGTATATTTAGTAAAAGATTTGGTAGAAAGGGGCTATCATCCATTCGTATATCGATTATTTAGTTATTCTTGTCATTATAGAAACAAAATAAATTTTACATGGGAAGGAATAGAATCTGCTTCTAAATCATTAGAAAGGCTAAAAAATGGATATCAATTACATTTAGTAGGAAAAGATGAAGTAGAAGAAAACGTGATTGATGAATTGGAAGAAAGATTTCATCAAGCAATTAATGATGATTTAAATATGCCATTAGCTATGGGAGTTGTATGGGAAGTAGTTAAACAAGAATGCAAATCACCTAAATTTGCTGACTTGTTAACTAAATTTGACACAGTTTTGGGATTAAAAATAGATGAAATAGATGTAAGGCAATTAGAGGAAATACCACAAGAGATTTTAGATTTACTAAAACAAAGAAAACAGGCAAGAGAAAATAAAGATTGGGCTAAATCAGATGAATTAAGAGATTTCATTCAAAGGAAAGGATATGAAATAAAAGATACCAAACAAGGAACAGAGGTAACGAAAGGAACACAATCCATAGTGGTTGACTAAATTTGATAGAAGAAAGAGTTTTTTTCGTAATTTGACTTTTTAGTATAACAAGAATATAATAGGAAAAACGAAAGGTGGAATAAAAATGGCAATTTTATTACCAGGAGGAGCAGGATATATTGGAAGTCATACAGCAATTGAATTATTAGAAGCAGGAAAAGAAATTGTAATAATAGATAACTTTTCAAATAGTAATCCAAGAGTATTAGAATCCATAAAAAAAATTACAGGGAAAGATTTCAAATTTTATGAAATAGATTATATGCATAAAGAAAAATTACAAAAAGTATTTGAGGAAAACACAATTGAGTCAGTGATTAATTTTGCTGGTTTCAAAGCAGTAGGAGAATCGGTACAAAAACCAATTGAATACTATAGGAATAATATTTCAGGTGCATTAGTTTTATTAGATACTATGAGAAAATATGGATGCAAAAAATTTATATTTAGTTCTTCTGCCACTGTATATGGAGAGCCAGAGAGAATTCCTTTAACAGAAGACTGTAAAACAGGAGGAACTACTAATCCATATGGTACAACTAAATTATTTATTGAACAGATTTTAAAGGATATTTATACATCAGACAATACATGGGATATTTGTATTTTACGATATTTTAATCCAGTAGGAGCTCACAAAAGTGGACGAATTGGAGAAGAACCACAAGGCATTCCCAATAATTTAATGCCATATATTGTTCGAGTAGCTAGTGGACAATTAAAAGAATTATCTATATTTGGTGATGATTATGATACACCAGATGGAACAGGGGTAAGAGATTATATTCATGTAGTAGATTTAGCCAAAGGACATTTAAAAGCATTAGAAAAAATAAATAAAGAAGGAAAAGGTTTATATATTTATAATTTAGGAACAGGAACAGGATATAGTGTACTAGATATGGTAAAAGCTTTTGAAAAAACGACAGGTAAAAAAGTTAACTATAAAATAGCACCAAGAAGATTAGGAGATATTGCAACTTGTTATGCAGACCCTAAAAAAGCAAAAGAAGAATTAGGATGGGAAGCCACAAAAACATTAGAAGATATGTGTCAAGATTCATGGAATTATATGGCTAATCAAGAATATCTTACTTGAAAAATTCGAATGTGACATCATCATATTGTTTGGCAGCTATGCATTAAATTTACATTTAAGTAAGTGATTTAATTGAATTTGCAAGAGACATGTTAAATATATAAATTGTTACAACGATTAAACTAAAAAGGGTAAGGAGAGAAAAATGATAAACGTTAAGCAAAAAATAGCAAATGAAATAGCAAAAGTAATTCATATAAATGAAAAAGAGCTAGAAACTTATATAGAGATACCAAAAGATATAAAAAATGGAGATTACGCTTTTCCTTGTTTTCGTCTTGCAAAAGAACTAAAAAAGTCACCACAGCAAATTGCAAATGAAATAAAAGAAAAAATGCAAATAGATGGAATTATTTTAGAAAAAATAGAAGCATTAGGTGGCTATTTAAATCTTTATATCAATAAACAAATGTTAACACAAGAGCTTTTAAAGGAAATAGCGAAAGAAGAGGAATATGGAAAATCAAAAATAGGAGAAGGAAAAAATATAATAATTGATTATTCAGCTCCTAATATAGCAAAACCATTTCATATTGGGCATTTGCGTTCTACTGTAATAGGAGGAGCTTTATATAATATATATAAATATTTAGGGTATCATACAATTGGAATTAATCATTTAGGTGATTATGGAACACAATTTGGAAAATTAATTGAAGGATATAAACTTTGGGGAGAAGAATATGATATTGAAGAAAATCCAATCAACGAATTAACTAAAATTTATATTCGTATCAATCAAGCTTGCAAAGAAGATGAAAATATATTAAATGCATGTAGAGATAACTTTAAAAAACTAGAAGAGGGAGATGCTTATTGTACACAATTATGGGAGAAATTTAAAACATTAAGTTTAAAAGAATTTCAAAAAGTATATGACTTATTAGGAAGCAAATTTGATTCATGGAACGGAGAAGCTTTTTATTCTGACAAAATGCCAGAAGTAATGAAAATATTAGAAAAAACGGGAAGATTAGTTAAGTCACAAGGGGCAAAAATAATTGATTTAGAAGAACAAGGAATTAATACACCATGTATTATAGAAAAGTCAAATGGTTCATCAACATATGCTACAAGAGATTTAGCTGCTATTTTATATCGAACTAGAACATATGATTTTGATAAAGCATTGTATCTAACTTCATATGAGCAAGTTTTACACTTTAAACAAGTATTCGAAGTAGCCAAACTATTAGGATTAGACGAAAAATATACAAAAGGATTGCATCACATTCCTTTTGGAATGGTATTGTTACCAACTGGTAAAATGTCAACCAGAGAAGGAAATATAGTAAAACTAGAAGAACTATTAAGAGAAGCTATACAAAGAGCAGAAAAGGTTATAGAAAAGAAAAATCCAGATTTAGAAAATAAGAAGGAAGTAGCACGAAAGGTAGGAATTGGAGCTGTTATTTTTAATGACCTAGCGAATAGCAGAGTAAAAGATGAAGTATTCGAATGGAATCAAATTTTGAATTTCCAAGGAGAAACTGGACCCTATATTCAATATACCTATGTACGTACCAAAAGTGTATTAGAAAAGGCAGGAGGTTTATCAAAAGTAGAAGAAATTAAACCAGAAAAATTGCTAGATGAATATTCACAAGCTATCATAAAATTAATGTATTCATTTGAGGATATTTTAGTACAAGTTACAGATAAAGAGGAACCATCTATATTGGCAAGATACCTAATTGATTTAGCAAAAGCATTTAGTAGTTTTTATAATGAGAATAAAATTATTACAGAAGATAAAGAATTACAAGATGCTAGAGTATATTTAACTGCTAGTGTTGGTGAAGTTCTAAGAAAAGGTGCTAGTTTGCTTGGGGTTGAAATGCCAGATAAAATGTAAAAAATACTTGAAAAACATAGAGAAATATGTTAGAATAAAAACATAATTTATCTATGTTTTTTATATTTTATAGAAATAGAATATAAAGAGGATAAAGGAAGACTTTCTTGTAAAGAATAATTTAGAAAAGGAAAGTCCTTTTATATAGATAAAAATTAAATTCTAATTGTAATTTTATTCATGAAAATTTATATCAAAATTTTATTTTATTTCAATAATTTTTATAGAAAGATAAAAAATTATAAATAGATATCAATAATTTGCAAAAAGAAAGGAGGTTATGAGTTTATGACGATTGATGAATTATGGCAAAATTTAAAACCAATTATAAATAAAATAGAAAACAAAGTAGATAAATTAGATAATAAAGTAGATAATATAGAAGATAAAGTAGATAAGTTAGAAATCGAAGTAAAAGAAATAAAAGGAGAAATGCATACAATTCAAGATATTAATATGACCAGCTTAATAAAACTTCAAATGCAAACAATTCAAGAAATTAAGAAAACAAATCAGAAACTAGATAAATATATACAAAAAAATGAGGTAGAGCATAAAAAATTTGAATATCAAATTGCAGATTTAGAATGGAAAAGTAAAATTACAAAATAAAAGAATAGAAAAACATAGATAAATTAGAAGATAAGGAGAAAAACATGGCAAAGGAAAGAAAAGGATTAAAAATTTTTGGTGTAATAATAATCATACTAATCATTTTACTAGTAGCAATTTTAGGAGGAATGTATTGGTTCATACATAGTAAACTTGAAAAAATGCAACAAGTTGACTTAAAAGAAGAAGAACTAGGAGTATCAGCACAAGCAGAAGAAAATTTAACAGATTTTAGAAATATAGCAATTTTTGGAATAGACTCAAGAGAAGACACATATGATAGGGGAAATAGAAGTGATTGTATTATAATAGCAAGTATTAACAATAAGACAAAAGAAGTAAAATTAGTATCTGTTTATCGAGATACATATGTACAAATACAAGGTTATGGATTAGACAAAATAACACATGCCTATTCTTATGGTTCAGCACCACTTGCTATTAGTACATTAAATACAAATTTTGATTTGAATATCAAAGAATTCATAACTGTAAATTTTGATGCTGTAAAAGACATTATTGACAGTGTAGGAGGAATTTCTATGCCTATTACGACAGAAGAAGTACCTCATATAGCAGGAATTACAAAAGCAGGAACCTATCAACTTACTGGGGAGCAAGCTTTATCTTATGCTAGAATTAGATATGCAGCAGGAGGAGACTATAAAAGAACAGAAAGAATGAGAGATGTTCTAACAGCAGTAGCAAATAAAGTAAAAACTTTCGATATTAGTAGATTAAATAAGTTAGTAGATACTATTTTACCAAGAATATATACAAATATAACAGCAAGTGATGTATTCAGTATGATGCCAAGTGTACCAAATTTTAAAATTACAGAAAGTATAGGATGGCCATATGAAACAAAAGGAATTACTATGGATAGATGGTATGGAATTCCAATAACATTAGAAAGTAATGTGATAAGATTGCACAATGAAGTATTTGCAGAAAAAAATTATATCCCTTCTGAAACAGTAAAAGACATAAGTAACCGTATTGTACAAAAAACAGGATATAGTAAATAATGGATAATGCTTGTAGGCTTAAAGGAAAGGGAATCCCCTCTTATTTTGTAACATTGCGTAAGCGACCAAACGAGCAATAGTGAGTGCGATTGGAGCAACCATCCTAACTTTTGTATTGAGAGGGTTGCGACATACAAGGTGTTACAAAATAAGAGGGGATTCCCTTTCCTTTAAGCCTACAGCATTGAAATCACAGAAACAATAAAGGAGAGAGATGAAGAGGAACTTTTTAAGAATAGTATTAATTCTATTATTATTAGAAACATTTTTTATCATATTTAGATTTTCTAGTCAAAATGCAAAACAATCAGCAGGATTA
>CAPBNZ010000042.1 GCA_948585895.1 uncultured Clostridia bacterium
ATAAACATTTTTATTATTATTTTATATAATTATATACTTTTGTATGTAAGATGTCAATAAAAATAACAATATTTTAATAAGGAGGTATAAATCTATGAATGAACTTGAAGAAATGGCAAGGAAACTAAGGAATGAAAAGGCTAAGAAGTGGAGAGATAATAACAAAGAAAAAGTCAAAGAAATCAACAAAAGATATTGGCTAAATAAAGCTAAACAAGTTTTAGAAAAGAAGGAGGATTAACAAATGACAAAAGAACAAAAACAAGTAGTATCTACACAAATTATAATGCTCACGAAAGCTGATGTCAAAGAGATAACAGGGTGGCGGACAAAATACAGTAGACCGTATATTTCGGCTATGATAAAGACTTCCCTGCAATTTTAAAGAGGAAGCAATATCTCATAGAAGCTACAGCATTGAAAAATTATTTGAGTACAAGAAGAACTAATAAAGAAGAATAAGGAGTATAAGTAAAATGAATATAAATAAAAAAGCAAAGAAGCGGAAATGTGCAGTCCTTCCCAAAACTCTCAAATCCACTTCATAAGAATAACTTATATAAGCTATCTATATTTATTTTACTGTATTTTCTATATTTTTGCAATAAAGGAGGAAAAATTAAGGGAACAATTAGATTTAATGAAATTCAGAACGATGAAGCAAAACAATATAACAAGCAATACAAACAAGTTATTGTTAGCAAAGAAAAACAGAGGAAAGTTAGGAGAAATGTGTATAGAAGATAAAAACTTCACACTTTCAATAGAGGACTATGACACATTAGAACAGTTTTTGGGAAAAAAGGATTTTTCAGAAGGAAGAATACCTATATCAACTGTTAAACTATTTACAGCATTTATTGTTAAACTAACAGAAACAGGCTGTAATAATTCAGTAGTAGAAATTTCTTTGAGTGAATTGGCAAAGATGTACGGAAAAGATATTACAAAGAATACACTTAAAGATTTAAGAAAACAAATAAATAAAGATATGAAAATATTAAGAAATGTAAAAATAACTTATACACCTAAAAGAAGAAATATAGCTTGCGGAGAGGATTATATAGACACTTATTTATTTGGAGGAACAAAAGGAATAAAAAACAATATTATATTCTTTAAGTTTAATGAGGATTTTTTTAAAATATTGCAAAATCAAAAGACATTTTTATATTTACCTATGGAACTTTTTGGATTTAATGAAAAATATAACCCTCATTCTTATTTGTTATTGCAATATATAACAGAGCATAGAAGAATAAATACAGGCAGAATAAATGAAAACAAAATAAAAGTAAAATCTATATATGAGCATTGTAAAACATTGCCTAGATATGAAGATATACAAAACAATAGGGCAGTAAATGAAAGAATTATAACCCCTTTTGAAAGAGATTTAGACAATATACAATCATTTACTTGGGAATATGAAAAAGGACAACCTTTTACTTTTAATGAATGGTTAGAAAGTTATATTGTAGTAAATTGGGGAAACTACCCTATTATACCTATAAAAAATAGAAAAGGAGTAAAAAGAAGATGAATAAAACAGATGCTTTTTATAACACAGTTCCAGAGGAACAAGAAACAATAATAAATGTAGACTATGCAGGAAGTAAAGTAAGCATTTATACAAGTAAAAAGTCTATATATGAAAGAATATCAAAGAAAATAGGACAACCTACAAATACATATTATACAGATAAAAAGATAAGTGGTGCTAATTGGATTATTCCATTTTCAGATAAAAAGAGTATCACATCTATTTTATCAAGACCAACACTTATAGGAAATATAAAATAGCTTATTATTACTCTCAAAATGATAGAAAAATGGCATATTTCAATACTCTAATTTGCAAAATAGTAAAATTATATGTCTTGAAATATAAAACAGCTTAAAAACGAATATAAAAGCTATAAAATAAGGCTCTTTTTGTAATATGGAAATTTTTGAAGAGGTAACACATACCCTATACCCTTTTATTATTATAGGGGTGGGGTATGGTATATAAATAATATGTAAATCAATACAACTTTACAAGAAAGAAGGTAAAATATATGTGCAATTATTGTGAAAAATTAAAGGATAATGATTATATAATGCATACAGCAGATGAAAAAATAAGAAAGAAAAATTTATATTCTTTATTTGATATATACATAGATGAAAACAATATGCTTACATTAGGACAAAAGGAATATAACGGTATTTCTTATAAAAATAAAGTACAAATCAATTATTGTCCTATGTGTGCTAGACAATTAAAATAAAATGAATGGAAGCGGAACTATACCCCGCTTCTTGTTTATATATTTGCTCTATATTTGCTTTCAAACTCTGTACAATCTATTAGTAATGTTTCTTTCTGTATTTCCTCATTAAAACAGCATATAGACATATCTATTATCTTTGCTAAATCTATTTTAATATTGTTATATATCTTTAAGGCTTCCGCTTCTGTATGAGCTATTATAGTATATCCTTGTATATTATAGGCATTACATACAATAACATAGTTATTATCTTGTTTTTGTAGTTCAATAAAAGCCTTATTGTAATAACTTTCTGCTTTTATTATATTAGCTGTAGTTTTATTGCTTTGTTTTCTCCATTTCTTAAACCTTATTATCACTCCTTAAAGTATGGGATTACTTATATTTCTTATATATGTCCCCTCTATTATCTGCATCAATTACATTTATGACTATTTCATTATGTATAATCTTAAATACAAAACGAAATTCGCCAACCCTTAACCTGTATAATTCTTGCTTAGTTTGCATTCTCTTAACATCTCCAGCAGGTAATTCCTTAATTGCTTCATATATTCTTGCTCTTGTTCCTTTATCTTGTTTATCAATGAATTTTTTAGGTTTCTTTTCTATTTTTATTGTGTATTCCATTAGTTCAACCCCTCTTCTTTTAATATTTCATCAAGTGGGATTGCTTCTTCCTCATCTTTCTTTCTTTCCGCTTCACTCTTAGAATAGTATTCAATTAACATTAGCTTTTCTGTAGTATCCATATTTTCTATTATGGCATCTGGTACAAGCGCTAATACTTTCATATTTAATAAATTATCAAAAAAAGAACTAGCAATACTTATTTCACTTTCACTAAGTTTGTATAAAATTTCATTGATATTGATTATACTTTGTTTTTGATTTTCACTCATTGTTCTTCACTCTCCTTTAATTTACTATTATTTTTCTTTTTTATTTTTTCCTTTTCTTCATCACATTCGTTAATGTATTCTATGTTACTATCTCTTGAAATAGTCTTTACATCACAACCCAAAATATTCGCTATTAGTATATATTCATTTAAAGAAAAAGTATCTCTAAAAAGTTTATTGCTTAATATTTGAGATTTTATATCATATCCGTTATTTGTCATTTCTTTGGCTAAATCACTAACAGACATATTCTTATCTAGCATTATTTTTTTAATTGTTACTGCACCTGTTTTTATTGCTTCTGACATATACTTTCATCTCCTATCTTATTTATATTATATATTATAGCAATAATATAATCAAAAGTCAATATGTAGTAATCAAAAAAAATTATAAAATATTCAAAAATAGTATTGACAAAATAATTAAAAGTGATATAATTATAATCAGAATTGATAATCAAATAATCAAAACATTAAATGTTAAGGAGGATTTAAAAATGGAGAATGTACAAAAATTAAGTTTTGAAGAAATAATCAAAAGAATAAGAAAAGAAATCAGGGAAGCATATAAAGGACATAAGGTATCAGTTAAGCAACAATACTATGGCAAAATAACAATAGACATAGACAACAGGGATAGAAGCAACAACGAACTACTAGGCAAGGCTAGGGAGATAATACACAAATACAGATATGACAATAGTGACCCAATGACAGACTATTTTGATACAAACTTCTATTACACAATAAATGGTACAATATAAAATCAATTTTATAGTATGAAAACAGTCGATATAATGCAAATTTAACATACTAACTATATATAGACATAAAAGTATATATCTAAAATGTAAAAACATTTCAAAACTAAAATAAACCGCTTCTAGTAATATTTAATATTGGAAGCGGAGAAAGAAGGGAAAATATGAAAGCAACTAAAATGAATATTGAGGAAATTATAAGACTTGCATTTTTAAAGTACAGATTAAGCAGTCGTAAAAGTATGAATACATTTATTTTTACACAAGCAAAAAATAATAAACTAACAGACGAGAAAATAGACACAATACTTAATACGCTAGAAAACAAAATACAGCAACTAGAAGAGGAAAAACAAAAGAAACTAGACCAAGAAATACAAGAAGAACTAGAAAAGGTATTACAATTTAATTGCAACTTAAAGGCTATATAGAAAGGGGGCGAAATTATGCGAATAGTAAACAAATATAAGTTTATAAGGAGTATGTCAATATTAATATTTCTTGTAGTAGCAATATTCAATATAAGTGTAGCTAAATCAAATGAAATAGAAACAATATCATATACAGTATGTAAAGGCGATACATTATGGACTATTGCAGGAGAATATAAGGCAGACAATAAAGACATAAGACAATACATATATGAATTAAAACAATTAAATAATATGGCAAACTCTAACATCTATGAAGGGCAAGAACTAAAAATAATAAAAGAGCAATAACAAACTGGCACTTGTTAAAGCTCTACATATTTTCAATTAAGAAAATACTTACAATAGTAATATAACACAATATATAAAATCACACAAGTAAAAAGTTAATTTGAAAGGAACTACAGAAAATGGAAGTTATAAACCTTAGAAACTATGAAATATTAAATAAAAATCCAAGAATTATATATGCTGAAGGAGATTATATAAACGCATCTAGCGACTGGGCTAAAAACTATGGTTATGTTAAAAAAACAGAAAAAGAAACTATTTGTATTTTTAGTGCAGATCGAGAAAAAAGATTAAAGAAGTTATTTAAAGAAAGTATGATAAAAGACTTAACAAATTCATATCAAGTAATTAATTTTTAGGAGGTACAAAAGAAAATGAAACAAACAAAAACTAATAATATAAGGAAAGTAAAAAAAGGTTGGTACAATATGGTACTTAAAGAGCCTTTAAAAGGTGGAGAGAATACAAATATACAATACATAATTGAAGCAAAAGGAGTTTATGGAGTTGCGAGTATTAAACCACTAACTATTGAAGATATAGACAAAATAAACTTAAATGAATGGTATTTTAAGCCTTATAAAGAATTTATGAAAGGAAGCGGAAATAATGGAAAATAAAACAAATTTAAAAGAAAATTTACAAGACTTTATAGAAGAAAGACTAAACGAAAGCTATACAAATATAGTACATACAAAAGAATATAAGGAAATATCAAATAAAAATACAAAACTAATTGAAAGTATTACAGATAAAGCAAAAGATAATAAGTTAATAGAAGAATATAAAAAGACTGAATATGATATGTACGAAATGCAGTTACAACAAGCATATTTAACAGGTTTTAGAGATAGCACAATGATACATCATAAGAACATTTTAGTATAAAAATAGGGGGGTTATCTTTTAGCAATAGGGGGGCTAAAACTTAGCAATAGGGGGGCTATCTTTTAGCATAAAAAAATTACAACCCTTGATACAAGCAAGTTTGAATAGTGTGTTTTTTTCTAAATATATTAAATATATTAAGACAAGCAAAATTGCAAAATTTAAGTTTTGCAATTTGCTATAATAAAAACAGTTAAAGAAAAAAGTGTACACAAATCCTTCTTTAATCGTTAATACAATAAATGGAGGTAAAACAATGGAAGATATAAACCATTTAAAGCAAAGAGTAAATCTACTAGAATATATAAAAGGACAATATTCACTAGGAAAAGAAATTAAATCAAATGGAGGATTACTATATAAGAATTGCCCTATATGTAAAAGCACAAGTACAAAAACAGGAGATAACGGACATTTTTATATAAATCCTACTACAAATTCATATAGCAGTTTTGCAGAATGTTGCAAAGGTGGAAGCATAATTGATTTTATGATAGAAGCGGAGCATTTAACACAGCAAGAAGCCATACAAAAGCTATATAAGATTACAGGAATAGACTGGCAAAGCAATACTACTATTAAAAAGAATAATGGCATAATGCCAACAATAGAAATAAAAACAAATAATGAAGAAACAGAGAAGACAAAGGCTTTTATATTACAGGAAATCCAAAAGAAAAACATAGATAGTGTAGTACAAGAATTATCAAGAAGAGGAATAAGCAAAGAAATAGCAGAAAAGTACGATATATTTATATCAAATCAAACAGGCAAACAAAGACTATATATACCAATAATAGAAAACAATACACCCATTGCCTATGTTAGCAGAGCAATAGAAAAAACAGACACACAAAGATATAAAAACAGTAAAGGCGAGATAATTCCTTTTAATAGAACATATATAACAGAAAAAACAAAAGAGAAAGAAGTAATATATTTATGTGAGGGTATATTTGATGCACTAAGTATTGAAGAAATGCAGAAAAAAGCAATAGCATTAAATAGTACAAGCAATACAAATAAGTTTATAGAGTATATGAAAGAACATATACAAACCGCTTCTAAATATCATTATATATTATGTTTTGATAATGATACAGCAGGAGAAAAAGCAACAAAAGAAATGAAAGAAGCATTGCAAGAATTAAAGATAAACTATCAAGTATTAGATATACCAAAAGACTATAAAGATATAAATGAATGGTATATAGCTGTAGATAAACAATATTTTAAACAACAGATAAACCCTTACAATAAGCAAATCATATTTGAATATATCAACACATCTTTCTTAAATGATATTGAAAAGCTAGAAACTTACAAAGGCAGAACAACAGGCTTCAAAGAACTAGACAAAGCAATAAATGGAGTAATACCTGGATTATATGTTTTAGGAGCTATAAGCAGTTTAGGTAAAACAACATTTATATCACAATTAGGCGACCAATTAGCAAGTAATGGAGAAAAAATAATATTCTTTAGTTTAGAACAAAGTAAATTTGAATTGACCGCAAAAAGCATAAGTAGGCAAACATTTATGATAAATCCAAGACAAGCAAAAACAAGTCTATCTATAATGCAAAGTACAGATATTGCAGATATAACACTAGAAGCGGTTAGAGAGTATCAAGAAACAGCAAATAATACAATAATAGTAGAGGGCAATTTTGATATGAATGTAAATACAATAAGAAACTATATTGAAAATTATATTGCGGTAACAGGAATAAAACCTATTGTAATATTAGACTATTTGCAGATATTAAGACCTATAAACGAAAAACTAACAGATAAGCAACAAGTAGATTTTAATATATCAGAGTTAAAACGCATCAGCAGAGATAATGACATACCTATATTTGTTATATGCTCTTTTAATAGAGATAACTATATAAAACAAGTAGATTTTACATCATTTAAAGAAAGTGGTGCTATTGAATATGGGGCAGATGTAGTAATGGGATTACAACTAAAAGCTATAAAACAAATAGAAGATGAAAAGTCAATAAACAAGCAAAGAAATGTAATAAATAATGCCAAAGACCAAGACATAAGAGAAGTAGAACTAATAGGGCTAAAAAATAGAAATGGCAAATCATACTTTAAATGCTCTTATAAATATTATGCACCATTCAATTACTTTGAGGAAATAGAAAAAGCGGAGGGCAATATATGAGTGATTTCTTTAAACAAGTAGAAGAATTGAAAGCCAATAAAAAAAGTGAAACATTAGAAAGTAAGACATCTACAGAATTATTACAAGAGTTAGAGGCGGTAAGAACAAGAGCAAGTACAAAATACAATGCAGAACAATTACAAAAAGAACTATATCATAGAGCAATAGAAAACATCAAAATAAGTGAATGGAATAGAATACAAATAAACAAAAATGACTTTTCAAATAAAGACCAAGTAATAGATATATTGCTATACACAGTCGGGAAAATGGCACTTGACCCAATATTTTATAAGATGAATGTATGCAAATTAAAAGAGCATATACCAATATACACAAAAGAAGCGGAATAGTAGTAAATGGGTACAGCTTGTACCCTACTACATATTTTTAAATAATATATTTATACAAGATAGGGTTACTTTTAACTAATAAAAACAATACAATAAAATCACTATAAATATTGATATATAAGCAATACACAAGAATTATACAAATAAAAGAATAAATAATAAAAATGAAATGGAGTTGATGAAAAATGAGTAAAAAGCGAGGAAATGGAGAAGGAAGTATAACATTTCACAAAGCAAGTAATAGATATATGGCACAATATACAAAGCCAAATGGAAAACGTGGCACAGTATATGGCAAAACAAGAGAAGAGGCAAGAAAGAAACTAACAAAAGCATTATCCGATATTCAGAGCAATACATATACAGATAAGAGCAAAATAACACTAATAAAAATTATAAAAAGCATAGTTGAAGATAGGCACAATTCAAATAAAACAGGAGAGAACGCATATAGAACTAATTTAGATACAATAAAACGAATAGAAAAAGATGATATAGCAACAATGCAGATACAAAAAATAACTATTGAGCATATAAAAGAATACTTTAATACAATATCAAAACAATATAGTAATTCAATTATTCGTAAACATTATGGCATAATAAATGCTAGTTTTAGAAGGGCAATAGCAAAAGGTTATATTATAAGAAATCCATTCGACAATAAAGAAGAATTGCAAATACCTAAAAGCATAAAGAAAGATAAAAAAGTAAGTTCACTTACATTATCAGAACAAAGAAAACTTATAGAAGCATTAGCCAATTATAATAATAGAACTTACAAAAATATTATTTTACTTGCCTTATATAGTGGTATGAGAAGCGGAGAAATCCTAGCATTAAAGACAAGTGATATAGATTTCAAAAACAAAGTTATACATATACAAAGAACTCTTACTAAAGATGTAAACGCAAAAACAATTATAGGAGAGAATACAAAAACAATAAATTCATTAAGAGATATAAAAATTACACCTATTATTGAAAAAATATTAAAAGATAGTATCAAAATATACCGCTTCAATGAAAATAACCTTGTCTTTTGCAATAATGAGGGAAATGTAATAACAAATGGTATGATAAATTCAGCATTCAAAAGACTATGCGAAAAGTATAGTATAAATAAAGGTTTCGATGTAAATTTTCATATGTTAAGACATACATACGCAACTACTTGTATTGAAAGTGGTATGCCTGCTAAAGTAGTTCAAAAGAAACTAGGTCATAGAGATATTTCAATTACACTTAATACTTATGCAGAAGTATTGGCAAATTATGAAGATACTTGCGACAATGCTTATCTTGAATATTTAGAGCAAAATAAACTGGGTTGCAGTAAAATTGCAGTAAAATAGACAAAATAAAATCCTACATTGTAGTATTTGTGCTACTTGTAGGATTTTTAGATACTGGTCGAGGTGAGTTCTCGACATTTCGTACTATTTTCTTTGATATTTCAGCCTTTACAGTGATTGCATTTTATTTTACGGAACACTTTTGCGGAACATTTAAGGATTATAATTCCTTTAAATTCTGCACGGTTCCAGTATTTCTTCATAAGTTTTTTAAAACATTTTAAACAGCAATTTCTTCTTTGCCTAATATTACTCCAAATATATTTTTATCAATTAGGTAATTCACTACATTTTTGTTCTCTGACTTAATAAAATCAGTATCTATATCAACATAGTATTTCATTGTAATTGATATATCTGAATGACCTAATATTTCTTTTAATACAGATGGAGCAATTTTTGCCTCTGCACATCTTGTTGCAAAAGTTCCTCTTAACATATGAGTGTGTATATCAGTTCTTGTAACTTTACTTCCTTTACAATTTTCTTCTTCATAAAGTCCAATTCCTAATTTTAATCCTGCTCGTTTTAGTGCTGAATTTATACTAGCTTCTTCATATAATCCATATTGTTTATTGATAGGATTATAGAATAACAAATGAAACTTGTTTGGAATGATATGTTTCATTGCTTCTTCTAATGCTTTTCTACTAATATCATTTAAATTAATAGTTCTTTGTCCAGAAAAAGTCTTTGTAGTTTCTCCTATTCTTGATTTTCCGTTTGTGTCTTTTGTTTGAGTTCTTCTAATAAATACAGTTCCTTTTTCTAGGTCAATGTCTTTGGTATAATCTAACACTAAAGCTTCGCCTATTCTCATTCCTGTACTTAACAATAACAAAAATAGATATTTGTGTTTAAATTTAGAGTAATCTACATCATTTAAGAATTGTATTAGATTTCTTTGTTCTTCTATGGTAAGTGCTATTCTGTGATGTCCACTATATTCGCTTTTTGGTTTTTCAATTCTTTTATAACCAGTCATAAAATTATCTGTAATTATTTGTTGATGATATGCTTCTCCAAATCCCATACACAATAATTCATAATTTTGTTTAATTGTTGTTTTTGAATATACTTTAAGTTTAGCAAGATAATTAACTACATCATCTCTAGTTACTTTTGCAATTGGCTTTTTCGTAAAGGGTTCCTTTTCAATTTGTTTTAATGTATCTAATTTTCTTTTATACGTCGATTCTTTAATTCGATTTAGTTTAAATTGTTCTTCTATCATAGGCTTTACTAAATCAATTAAAGTCTTATTTGTTTTTGTTATAATTCTTACTCCACCATTTTTATCTAGGTTTATTTTATATTCTAAAGCATTGTTTAATGCTTGTTCTTCTGTATTAGCAACAAATGTTTTTCTTAGTGTCTTTCCTGTTGTCTGATCACGACCTACTGTTAAAACAGCTTTGCAAGTTTTAGAAATATAAAACTTATCGCATCCTTTACATAGTTCATATTGTTTTTCTTTGTCAATGTTCTTATTTTTATTGTTTTTGCAGTCAGCACATATCGTTTCATTATATTTTCCTTTTGGTCTTTTTGAAATATATGTGCCTACAGTTATTCCCTTAAATTTCATAATATTGTTCTCTCCTTTTCGTAATTAAATTTAAGGAAAACTATTGCTATATTTAGATTTTATGGTATAATTATATCAGTTTAAGGAAACTGTAGCAATAGTTTTCTTTCAGTTTTTAAATACATAGTATTTTGTTGAAGGTTTAAATCGGCTTATTTAAATCTTCTTTTTATTTTTAGTTTTCATTATATACTCTTCTTGTTTTAAAGTACTCTCTAAAATTCTCTTCAGAAATTTTAAAAGCTCTTCCAACTTTCACACATGGAAAATCTTTTCTATGGAATAGCTCTAAACAAGTCTTGTTTCCTATTCCTAATATTTTCATTACATCTGATGTTGTAAGAAAATTACAGAATGTTTGAATATTAGTTCCCATATACATTTCTCCTTCCTCTTGTAAATTTCGTAATTTATATTTTTCTAATACCCTAAGTTACAAGGGCTTTTGTTAGTCGTTGATATAAAATCAAATCTCTGGATTTCCACCACCACCCTATCAAGACTGGCTACACTCATTACGTGCGATGATACTTTTAAACCACTCAAGTTGTGACTATGTAGGAGAGCATTTCTGCTTCTATCTAACAACGGAAATATTCAATTTTCAATGTACTTCTGTATAGTTTTAATAGCTACATTATCAAATACTAACAAAAATTATAACATGAGGTATTGCAAATGTCAATAGTTAGTGATAAAATATTTATAGAAACATAACAAAAGTTAGGAGAATTGTTAATGGAGAATTTGGAAATACTTACAGATAACCAATTTTACATAGATAAAATATCAAAACTTAAATTAATTCGATATACATCATTTAGATATAATCAAAAACATAAAGGATATGAATTTTACAATAAACACGAAGAATTAAAATTAGGAGTTCAACTTTGTGATTTTATAAATACGGATTTCTCTTCTTATGAGGATATGAAAAAGTTTGTTGAACAATATAGTATTTGTACTATTGCAGAATTAGGAAATATACCTATTTATAAATTTTATAAAGATTCTGATTACAATGACTTAATTAATAAACTTATAGATAAAACCGCTAAAAAGTTATCTAAAATTCAAAAGGCTTTAATAAAAGATATAGAATACATATATAACCTAAATGAATTAGAAGAATTAAACAATATATCTCCTGCACAAAGATTATACATATTAAGAGAAAGAGAACAAAAAGCAAGAATATTTGAAATATATGAAGAAAGTAAAATAAGGTTATGTCTTAATAATTTTGGAGACTTTACAAAATTTTCAATTATGAATGAAGAAGATGCACAAGAAATTGCAAAAGTTGTAAAAAATGAAAATTTATTACCATATAATTATTTATGCAAAAATATTATTCCTACATTCGTTATAGAATTATTAGAATTAACAACAATAGAAAATATTGAAATAAAGAGATGTAAGAATTGTGGAAAATTCTTTGTTCCAGAAAATAGATCTGATGAATTATATTGTAGTAATATTTTTGAAAATGGAAAAACCTGTAAAGAAGTAGGTCCATTTAAAGTAAAACAAAAATTAATGGAAGAAAACAACGATTTAAAAGTATATAGAAATGTTTATCAAAAATTATTATTAAGAACAAGAAGAAATCCTATGAATGATGAATATGAAAAAGAATTTATTGAATTTAAAAAGAAAAATGCAGAGTTAAAAGAAAAAATTAGTAATGGAAGATTGACACAAGAAGAATATATGAAATGGTTAAATGAACAATAAAATAATAGAAAAATTAACCTAATTACCACCAAAACTATTGACTTATGGTGGCGATTAGGTTAAAATGTTTTTGGAGGAAAAATATATGTTATATACTTACAACGAAATAAAAAATAAATATAAAAGCACTTATCAAATACGAAAAGCATTGAAAAATAAAGAATTTTTTAAAATTGAAAAAGGTATATATTCTGATATTCCTAATGTTCATTATTTAGCAGTTATAATGAAGAAATATCCTTATGGAGTATTTACTTCTTACTCTGCTTATTATTATCACAATTTAACAGATGTTATTCCAAACACAATGTATTTGGCTACAAACAGAAATGGAACAACTATTACTTCAGATAAAATAAAACAAATTCGTATGAAAGATGAATTATATAATTTGGGAAAAACTGAAATTGATTATGAAGGAATAAAGATAAATATTTATGATAAAGAAAGAATGCTAATTGATTTAGCTAGAAACAAAAATCAAATTGGATATGACTTATATAAAGAAATTATATCTAATTATAGAAAACTAGCAAATTCATTAGATACACAAAAGATAGAAGAATATTTACAATACTTTGCAAATGGAGATAAAATTTTTGAAATAATACAAGACGAGGTGTTTTAATGGATATATATAAAGCTGTCAACAAATACATATCAGCAGGTTATTCTGAAGATGATGCAATTCCAAAAGTTGCTCAAGATATTGTTTTACTTAAAATTGGAAATAGCAAATACAGTAAAAATATAACTGTAAAAGGTGGAGTTGTAATGCATAACATTTCTAAAGATATGCGTCGTGCAACTCGAGACATGGATATAGATTTTATAAAATATTCTTTAGAAGATAAATCGATTCTTAATTTTATAAAGGAATTAAATAACACAGATGATGGTGTAAAAATAAAAGTTACTGGAAAGATTGAACCATTACATCATCAAGACTACGATGGAAAAAGAGTCTACATACAACTAACTGATAACCATCGCTATTCAATAAGTTCAAAGCTAGATATTGGAGTACATAAATATTTTGATATGGAACAAGATGAGTATTATTTTGATTTTAATATAATAGATGAAAGTGTAAGTTTGCTTATAAACTCTAAAGAACAGATAATTGTTGAAAAACTAAAATCATTATTAAAATTTGGTATTACTTCTACTAGATTTAAAGATATTTTTGATTTTTATTATTTAATTAATAATGAAAATTTAGATAAGGACAAGCTAATAAAATACATAGATATTTTGATTTTCAAAGATGAGAATATGAGAGAGCATACAATAGAAGATATATCTAAAAGTATATTAAATAATAGTAGATTCCAGACAAGAATTAATACAGCTAATAATAATTGGCTAGAAGTGCCTATAAAAGATGTCATTGATAATATTTTAGATTATTTTGATAATTTAACACTAGTAACAAAATAAATGGAGGTTTAAAAGTTGAGAGAATTAAAAGGAAAAAGTTTAATAGAAATACCAAATAAATATATTGCGTTTGATATTGAAACCACTGGACTAGATTCTATGTATGATGAAATAATTGAAATAGGAGCTATAAAAATTGAAGATGGCAAAGAGATAGAAACATTTAGTACATTAATAAAACCAGAATATGAAATAGATGAATTTATTACTGAATTAACAGGAATTACAAACGAAATGGTAATAGATGCTCCAAAAATCAATGAAATTTTACCTAAATTTATGGATTTTATTAACGACTCAGTTATTTTAGGTCATAATGTAAATTTTGATATTAATTTTATATATGATAATTTAATAAATGAAGATATGAAACCTATTACTAATGATTTTGTTGATACATTAAGATTAAGTAGAAGATTATTACCTGAGCTTAAGCATCATAGATTAAGTGATTTAGCAAATTATTATAACATTGATACTACAGGTAGTCATAGGTCTTTAATAGATGTTAGAATAACAATTGATATATTTAAAAATCTTGAAAAACTTGTTGAAAGTAAGTATTCAAATATAGAGAATTTTAAAGATGCTTGCAAGAAAAAAAGTCACTCATGTTTTAAAGCAAGTGATATTACTACAATTAATACTGAATTTGATGAAGATAATCTTTTATATGATAAATATTTTGCTATTACTGGAACATTAGAAAGAATGTCACGAAAAGAGGCAATGCAGATTATTGCTGATTTAGGTGGACACTGTCAAGATAGTGTAAATAAAGATACAAATTTTTTGATATTAGGTAACAATGACTATAATCCTATTTTAAGAGGTAAAAAAAGTTCTAAACTTTTAAAAGCGGAAAGTTTGAAATTGAAAGGGCAAGATATTGAAATTTTATCAGAGAATGTTTTCTACGATGTAATTCCAGAACTAGAAAATAAAACTATTCAAAAACAAGATAATTTTGTAGGCATACCTATTGATAACGGAAGCTTTAATGAAAAAGAAAAACAAGCATATTATTTAACAAAAGATATACTTGCTCGTAATGGTAAAAATATAGAAGATATTAGATGCAATATAAATTCATCTAACTATTTTGATATTTCGTTGATGTATCCTATTTTAAGACTAAAATTAAGAGGTAACAAGGATTATATTGTAATCGACAAATATGCAGATGATTCTTATGATTTTTCATATTTTTTGCAAGAACCATGTACTAAAAATGACAATGGAAAATGTAGATTGATTTTATCTAACATTGAAGAAGTTGAAAAACTAGAAAAATATATTGTTGACCAGTATGAGTGTGCATTAGCTGGAAATAAGACATACATAGGAAATGTTAAAGTAGGACAAACAAATTATAATAAATACTTAAAAGAAAATTATCAATAAAAAACAAATAGAATTGAACATAATGATAGAGCTACTGTGAGTAGCTCTTATTTTATATATTACTACTTTTAGATTTAGCATTTTCTATTCTATTATGTATATATTCTAATTGCTTCTTATAAGACATTATAAATAATACAATAAGTAAGATAAACAATATCGTGTATATAATTGTGGAAGTAATATTTAGCCAATTTTTTATTTCATATACAAATTTAGATACTAATAGAAGAAAAAAAGTAGCAATAAAATT
>CAPBNZ010000043.1 GCA_948585895.1 uncultured Clostridia bacterium
ATATTAAAAGAGTTCTTACAAATTTTTTTCTTAAAAGCATAACAGTATTGTGTGCAAGACTCTTTTTTATATACAATAAAATTTTCTATTTCATTGATTGGATTAAAATTATTGATTATATATTCTCTTACTTTTACAGATTCTTGCCACATTAAGTCTTCTTCTTGTTCCATCATGATTAAAACATGATCCATTTCCTCTAGTTTTGTAATTAATCCATCTTCTCCGTCTTTACCTAAATTTCCTTTTAATGGTAAGTCAAAATAGCCATTACTTTGTTTCAATGGAACCATATATAATGCTGCTTTAGATGATAATACAATCACTTTTTCTTCCCTTTGACTAATATACTTAGATATTATGTCAATATTTTCTTTTAAATCTTCCTCTATTATTCCTCCATAATAAGGATCTTGATACTGATAAAAATAATCACTTGCTAAAATGGTTCTCGTCCAACCTACAAAATTCACAAGAGAATAGATTATACTAATCACTACTAAAAAACATGACACATATTCAAATATTTTATCCTTTATTCCTATTTCTCTTATTATAAAATTACAAATATATACAAATGATATAAATAATATATAAACACTCATTAGAAAATGTGGTTGATTTCCTATTGGATAAATAACTAGTGATAATGGAAATGCTAAACTATTTAATTTTCGTAAATTCTGTTTTTCTATTTCATTTATTTTATCATTTTTTACTAAAATTACTGAAATAACTAGATTGCTTATCATAAAGAAAAGTAAAATTATGGTATATTGAAAATCAATAAACAAATTCTCATTTGAAAATTCTTTTAATCCTAATACAACATAATTTAAAAAATCATAAAAGATATCATAATAGGATAAAATTATTATACTTAAGCCTATTAATAAACTTACTATACTAAATGTAAAAAACAACTTTTTCATTTTATTTTTAATTTTGTCTTTCTCAAATAAACTAAATATGAGTAAACCTAATCCATAAAAAATACCTATATTCTGCTTTGTTATGAAAACTAAAAATAAAATAATTCCTTGCTTACTTGCACTTTTATATTTATTTTGGTTATCTTCATCTAATAAAAAATACAAACCTATTATTACAAAAGTCATTGCTAATAAATTATAATTTGCCTGGAATGAAACAAAACCATAGAAGCCATACATTATGATAAACCACAAAATGATAATAGCTACTTTGTCTCTAAACAATAACTTCTTTAATACTTTATAAGTAAAATAGAAAAATATCGTGAGAATTAAAATATGATACACCCTAAAAATTAGAAAATTAGCACCAAAAATTTTAAATATTATTTCTCCTAAATAAAAGAATAATGGTGTACATATTACATTAGCATCCTTATATATTTGATAACCATTATACATTTTATATATATTTTGAAAACACCATAATTCATCTGATGCAACAATTTTTACATTTAATGCAATTCCTACTATAGAAAATAAAATTAACAATATTATACATAGGGTATTATATTTCTTTACTAAATCTACTATTTTTTTCATATACCTGTCCTTATTTAAATATTTAATTCCATTTCTATTAGTCTAGAATCTCCTATTTGTTTATATTGATTATAATCTGCTAATATTTTACTAAAATGAATTGTTTTTATTTGATTATGTTTACTATAGGGCAAGTCAAATCTTAGCGAAATTTCTTTATTTAACCCCGCCTCAACTATCAAATCTGAGACATTCCTATCATAATCTTCACATACATACTCTATTTTATACTCATCTTTTAAAAAAATACTTCCTGTTTCTTCTTTACTATCTAATAATATTGGTGTCTTTCTTTGGTTGTTTACATAAATATCAACTATCGCATAATTCATGTAATAGTATATTTTATTGACTGCTATTTCTACATTGGCTTTATTATTTTTTATCTCTAAATCTTTGGCTCCCATATAGCTATTAATATTTAATTGGTCACTTCCAGCAATTGTTATATATTCTTCTATATAAGATTCATTTGGTGTTTTTCCTGTTGCTAATAAATCTTCTGTAATTTTTACTAGATACACATTGTCTGACCAAGCTTGTATAGTACATTCTTTATTTTCATCAAATATCTGATCTACATACTTTTCCTTAAAATCTTCTATTGTAGGGAACTCTACTTCCTTACATTCATCTGAAACTAAATAATAGGCTCTTTCATATTCTTTTTTGTTACATCTATCAATAAAATCTTCTATCATCGATTTTTGTAAAACATATAAATTAGAATCTTTTCTCTCTCCTGTATCTATTTCGTAACTTCCTTCTTGAATCGATTTTCTGTCTTCTACTGCGTATTCTTCGTTCGTTTTCTCTTGATTTTGTTTATTTATATTACTAAGAACAAAGTTCAATAAATAGATACCAACTAAAATTGCAATTATAATTATAAATGTTAACATAAATAATTTTCTATTTTGATTATATAATCTTATTAATTTATTCACGATTCATCCTCCATTGTTCTTACGCTAAATGACATGACAAAATCTGTTCCTTCTTTTAATTTCATTATAATATTCATTTCATTTCCTTCTTGTGTCTCTTTATCCTTTGCCAATAATATCTTACATACATACACACTTGCTTCTTTTGAGCAATCACCATAATTAATATAATTGCATTGGAAGTAGTTTGATTTTATATACTTTTCAAAGTCTTCTAAATTAGGAAAATTATTTGTTTTAAATGTATCATCTAATAAATGATAAGCTGCTTCATAATCATAACGATTTAACATCTGTACAAATCTTTCTACATTCATCTTTACTTTTGCTAAATTATCCGCTTTTTGATACGCTTCTTTAAAATCTTCTGTTAAAATTGTATAATTGTCTAATTTTAATGTATATTGCATAAATGCTGTTGCATAAAAAATGTAATAATTCTCATATTGATCTTTACAAATATATTCGGTACCATCTGTATATGTATTAATTAAATATTTTTCTAGTCGAATTGTTTTTAATTGTTTTTGGTAGTTATTTATATAATTTTTGTATTGTTCAATCTTTCCATCAAATCTTTCCTTTTTATAGTCAGAATCCAAAACATCATATGCTTGTTCCATATCATAAAAAAGTTTATATTTATAATCATTAAAATAATATGTTACGATATCTTCCTGTTTAACAGATTGATACATAAATTTATTATATTCTTTATCTTCTATTTCAAATTCTAATATAGAATCTCCATTCATATCAACAGTATAATTGTGCTTTTCTATATATTCTTTAGGAAAAATAGAAAAAGTTAAATTATATGAATTTAGCACTACCATAAATGCATCTGTTTTGTTATTTAATAAAGCAATTTCTACTAAATATATATCTAAATTTTCTTTTTTATTGGCTACATACATTTGATTAATATGAAAACTATCTTCTGCATATTTTTTATATCTAGCTATTAACTGATTTTCTGTTAATGAATTTTCTTCTAAATATTCTTTTCCTAATATAGCTCTTAATATTTCACAAGCTTCTTCCTTGGACGCATAATTTACATGAAACAATTCACCAATTATATCTTTTACTGTAAAATAATAATCAACTAGTTCTACTTTTTTAAAATTACCTTCTATCTTTTGTGGTAAATTTCCATCTGGTGTATTTTCTTCAACTTCCAAATCTACATTAATATTTCTTTTTTCCTTTACTTGATGATTATTAAAAAGAAAAAGGAAAGTACAAAGAACTACAATTATACTAATTATAACAATAATAATTATTTTTAAATTTTTCATGTTCCCGCTTCCCTTCTTTCTAATACTTTTACACCTCTTATAATAACACCTGCTCTTCCTCCTTTGGAAGAATCTGCTAAGAAATTAGATGTATCGATTGGTTCTCCTTTAGCAGTAAGCCATCCACTTGCTCCTCCACAATCATATGCCATTAAAACACCATTTTCTACCGAAACCGCTATATTCATGTGTCCATCACCACCACCAGCACCTGTATCTCTTACTAAAATATCTCCTGCTTGTAAAATGTCAGAAACATCTTGTCCTTTTGATACTTTAATAATTTCCCAGTCATATTTACTAGCACATGCATCTGCATTAGCAATAAACCAAGTTGTACAATGTTGCCAACTAAATTCTGAATATCCACAATTATATAATACCCATGAAACATAGGCACTACAATCTACAGTAGGTCCTTTTAGTGGAAAACCTGAATTGGCACCACCATATTTAGGAAACATATCTGCATTCCCACAAATATATTCCCACAATTCTTCAGCTACTTCAAGGAATTCTCCTCCACCTCCAGCATAATCTGCTGGATCTAATTCCTCTCCTACTAATGGTGTGTGATATATGCCTTTTTCGAACAATGTCCATCTAGCATCTCCTCTTTTTCCTTCAAAGGCCTCTTTACATACTGCTTTTATTTTGCTTTTATCTAATCCATTATTTTTAAAAGCTGTTATAATTTGTTGTACATTTTTAAGTGTATATCCTTCATATAACATATCTACTAAACAATCTGTTTGATAGCTTTCCAGTTCTACATTTTTTGTACTAGCTATATTTTCTACTTGTTTTAAGTAATCCTCCCAAATGCTAAGACCTACTTTGTCTACTACTTCAACATCTATTTTAGATTCTGTATATAGGTTATATTCGTTTTCCTTGATATTTACTCCTTGTTCCATAAATTTATCTATGTGTTGCCATCCATATCCTTGTCTTGTATCATAGAAATGAACGAATCCATAATATTTATCTCCTTTTCCTTGCCCTATTTTATCATGCATAATATAACTTTTTCTATCTTTTGTTACAGTAGAATAAATATAAGTAGAAGAATTATATTCAATTCCATCATCATTCATATATTTTCTAAGTTCATTATTTTCCCATGATTTTGTAAATTCCCATCCTATCGTTCCTTTTGTTTCTTCATTTACCGATTTAAATTCATTATCTTGATAATCTTTATATATTTGATACGATTTTGTAATCCCATAATCATATTTTCGATTATCTGCTTGATATAGTAAATATTTAGTTAAATCTACAAATTTTGCTGTTTTTTCATTTTCATTTAAACTTTGAAATAGCCATTTAGGCTCTAAATTATTACTAAGAACCTCTCTATGAAGTCTATATAATTCTACAAATTTCCATCCCATTCCTTTGTCTTTTATATTTTGAGTAGCATATACTCCATTTCTATCTCCTAACAACAATAGAACAAGAAAGAAGATGATAGTAGTAAAATATAGGATTAATTTTTTACTTTTTAAATGCATACTATTTTCCTCCTTATCTCTCTTTCTTGTTATTTTTCTACTTTTGTTTTTCCTGATTCATATTTGTTACTAACAATTCTTCTGGTTACATTGTCTGAAGATGCCGTTGTGTCTGATGTGATTCCTTTAATTTGTGCGGAATTTGCTATTTCTTCTTCTGAATAAGAATGTTCTTTGTTATATACTTTAACAAACCATGTATCTGCATATGTTAATTCTACATTTGGTTTATCGATTTCTTCATTTTTGGTTTCTGTATAAGTATACGTGTTTCCATTTTTATCTGTTCCTTCATAGGTTGTTGTTGTACTTGTTGTGGTTACTTCATCTTGTATGGCAATAACAAATTGGCTGTCTATTGCCGTTTTTGCTAAATCTCTACAAAATTCTACATCTCCTCCATGTATATTCATAATCATTAAATAATTGTAGGATAGCATATATTTATCTAATACTGTTGCAAAATTTACAGCTGAAGCTTTTGAGAAAGTGATTCCTCCATCTGAAGTATAAGACCATTTAGCAAAAATCAATTCCCCTTTACTATTTAAAGTATATACCTCTAACACATTTTGATTATTTTGATTTAAATAAGTATTAAAAACACCTTCTGGTACAAATGCCATTTCTACTACTTTACCTGTAGTTTCTGCCAATTCTCCTATTTGTTTATTTGGTATCACCCTTTTTATTTTCATAGCCCCTTGAAATTCATCTTTTTTGGCTATTTTTCTATCTGTTACTGTAATTGATTTTTTAGAGGAAGAACCAGAAGAATAGACCCCTGATGGTACTGTTCCATTTAGTTCTTGATATATTATTTCCGCATCATCCACTCTCTCTTGTATTTGGCTTGCTGTATCATTTGACCTTTCATAAGTATTATGAAATTCTACCGCTGCATCTGCAACATTATCAATATTTTTAAAGCTGTCTTCTAATAAAGATTGATAATTTTTTTCCATCTCATATATAAGAAATTCTAATTGCATTTGTAAGTCATCAATCCCTGTACCTTTATCTTTAGCAAAATCATATAAACTTTCTTTTCTAGTAGGGAATGTCCATTGTGCTAATCCATATCCACCACCACCAGGACCATGATTAACAAAATCCTCTTTAGAAATACTTCCTGTATTAACCTTTTGTGTATAATCTTCAATATATTGTGTTGGATTTGGCTGATTATCATACCCTTCCACAACATTGGACTTAATACCTGATTCCTGACTGAAATTCCCCATCATTCCTGCTGTTGCCGCTTCTGAAAAACCTTGACTTATTAAAAAATTCCATACTGCTTCTTTTGCATTATTTCCTTCTAGTGTATTCGATGCTGTGTCAGAATCAGAGGAAGAGGAATTGATTCGGTTAACAACTATTTTATTTTTTATATTTTTGACTAATGTTTGGTATTCTTTAGGGTGTAAACCATCATTTGAAATCAAATATCCATCTTCCTTTATGTAACCATCTGTTGTATCAATAAAATATACGTCTTCTTTTGTAGAACAATATTTGCTTATTTCTTCATTAAATGATTTTACTCCACTCATGGTAGCATTTCCTGCTTTATCTGCTCCTAGTGGAAATACTTTTTGTACATAAATTGGCTTATCCTTATATTTTTTAGCTAATTTGTCAATAAGGCTTTTCATTTCTGAAGTTTGATTTAATGCATTGACTCCTAATAACATACAAACCCCATTAACAGATGAAGGTAATTGACTAAAGTGGTCTATCCAATATTGAGGGCTAACTCCCTCAATACATTGGAATTGACATTCTTTTAGCATTTTTGTACTCTCTATACCAACTGTATAAGAATCACCTAACAGTAAAAAGTTATCCATTGAATTTACTTGTGAACTTTCTTTTTGTATTGGTTCATGATTAATATCGATACCAGTTAAATCTGGCAATTTACTCTTTGAAACACCTTGCCCTAAGTTAGGTATTTGTGTCATAATTTCGGATTTTATGTAATCTTTTAAAACTTCTTTATCAATTTTTAATGATTTATAAGTTCCATCTGTTTTATCACTATCTATGACTTTCTGTAATTTATCATCTATATCATCTATAAAAGCAATGGAATATCCATCACTAGGATTTCCATTTATAGTAACTAATTCAACTACATCTGATATTTCTAATTGCCTATAAATACCTGTATCTGCAATTTCTTCTTGTACTCCTCCTATTGAACCTTGACCAGCTGTATAATCTCTTGATTTTTTTAATTTTAAAAGCATTACAGCACTACTTAATATGAGAAAGACGATTACAACTATTATAATGATTATGATTATAACTTTTCCTCCCAAGAGAGAAATAATCTTATTGACACCTTTTAATAATAGCTTTGAAGCTTTTTTTAATGTTTCTTTCGTTGTATCTTTCGTTTTATTTTCTGTATCTCTTTTTACTTGATTTTCTTTTTCTTCATTCATTAGTTCACCTCTTTTATTTGCCTATTTTTCATTCATTATTAGCTGAACCTTTTTTATTTCTCTCTATCTTGCTTACTGAAATATATACTTTTTGGCTGATTTGATGTTGTATTACCATCATTTGCTTTACTCTTTCTACGTGGTGGTGCTTTCACATTATATACCTGATCTACTAAATTCATAACTTTTTGTGTTCCTTCTTCGTTTCCTGTTAAACTATGAACATAATCATGAACTTTTTCTCTCTTTTCTCCATCCATTAATTGGTCTTGTGTTACTTTATTTTTAAACTGCATAATACTTGCTGCTTCTTTAACAGACAATCCCTCATTTTTGTCAATTAACTTAATTGCTGTATCTATATCTTTTTGATCTCTTACACCATGTTGTATTAATTCTCCAGCTGTTTTCATTGCTTCTTTATATTTACTACCATGTTCTGCTCTAAAATGCTTTTCTGTTGCTTCATCTTTCATATATTCTTTAATTGCTTTTTTTGTTTCCCTTTGACGATATTCTTCAGGGTCGTAATATCCTTCTTGAAATGTATCTTTAACGTTAACTGCTCCAGAAGCTAAACTGTTTACAGCATTATCAGCTGCTCCTCCAGCTAAAATTCCTGCTCCTATTCCTGCACTTCCCATTTTCGCTACATTTAGATAATCATCTGATGCCAAACCTGCTGCTACGCCAACTGCACCAAGCGTTGCTGCTCCATAGGTTTTGATAGCTGCTCTTCCTGCTTTTTTAGCAAAATCTTTATTTAATACATATTTTTTAGCAACTTGTCCTACACCTCTTCCAACTCTTCCTATTGGGCTTCTTAATACTTTTGTTCCTGCTTTTCTTCCTCCCCTTACAACTCTACTTATCATGCTATTATTCTTCTTAGTAGGTCTAGATATGTTGGTATTTAAAGCTGTAGCAGGTGAAATACTATTTCTTAATCTTGCACTTGCTGCCTGCAAACTAGGATTTTGATTTAATTTCGCCCCTCTAATAGAAACACCTCTTGAAGGTTTTAATATTCGACCACTACTTCCGCTTGCATCTCCACTTGAACCTCCACTTAATCCTGGTGTTGTAAATCCAGCTCCAATTCCATCTGGATTCGTACCTGAAAATGCTTTCAAATCTTTTGCTGATTCACTTTCAGCTGTTTTAAAAAAGTGAGGTTTACTTTTTTCTGCTGAACTACCACCAGCACCTTTGGAAGAATTACCACCCATTTTGCTAGCTCCTTTTTGTAATAAACCTAATCCACTTGAAAATAACGCACCACCAGTTAATCCCGCAGCAAGACCGCCTCCTTCGGCTTTATTAAATCCAAACATCTTCTTAATTATTTTCTCTGCTTGTGTCATAAATCCTATCGCTACTAACGCATAGATTGGATTAACTTCTACTAATGTCATAGCACTTGTTATCAAAATGGTATATAGTAATAAATGCACTGGCTGTAATATAGCATTAAAGAAGTATTCTTTAAACCACATATCAAAAGCTTGTGCTTTTCCATCATTTATTTTATCAATTGGGTAAGTTAAGGCAACCAACGGAGCTATTACTGTTAAAAATGCCATATAAACTGTCCTTTTGAAATACTGCCATGTGAACATAACAGTATAAAACACTAAAACTGCATAAATTAATGTTCCTGCTACCTCATTACTTACGTCATCTGCATTAGCCATAAGCCTTACCGTATTCATAATCTCATCATACTCCCCATTAATGGAAAATATCTCAATTAATGTTTCTGCACCTTTTAATATAAAAGCCATAATATAATGCATAAAAAATACTAAACACATACCAATTAACCAATCTTTTAACATGGTTTTATATTTTGCTTTTTCTTGACTAGCACTTGATAATAAAATTCTGATTCCTATATATATTAATACAGATAATAATCCTACAATTGCTATGTTTCGTAAATTGATATACCATTTAGAAATAGTATTTCTTAAAATACTAGCTGTAGCTGGACTGGTAGTTATACTTTCTGTTATACCTAAATCAATTCCTAATTTTTCTCCTGAAATGATTGAATTATTTAACACATAAGCAGATGAAATTCCACTAATTGTACCTGTTATAATATTCAATAATCCTCCTGTTATTTGCGGTTTTGGCAATTTTTTTATGTTATCTTTTACTTCTTTTGCCCAAGCTTTTTTATCAGCTGCCGCATTTTTATTGGCTAAAATCTTTTCTGCTTTCTCTTCCAATTTTTGTTTTATTGCATCATATTTCTGTTTTAAATTTTCTGCATATATATAGTTTGGATTGATAAAGTTCACATCAAAAACTGGTATCTTATTTGAAAATATCGCACTTGGGCTATATTGAATTAATGGAAATGGATGATCTCTAAAATAATCCATAGCATCTGAAGATCCAAATAGCCATGTTCCAATTCCTCCTGCTGCTCCTCCTACTAAAGCTCCTACTGGTCCAAAAGCTGCACCAGCAGCAGCACCAGAAGCGACACCAGCACCGATACCTGAATAAACCGGGTGATTCGCAAGAAATCCTGCAACTGTAGCAACACCTTTACTTATTATTCCATTTGCTTTCAGTTCTGCCTCACTTCTATATTCTACAGCTGCTGGTGCTCCTTCTAAAAAAGTACCTTGCAAAAAGTTTAGAACTGCATCACTGATACCACAAATAAAACTGGTAATAGGGCCTAATAAGGCTCCTCCCCAATCTATATCAGCATGAGAATAAGTTGGCATTATAAAATTAAATAAAATTACTACAAGCATTAAGGCTAATATCATCTTTTGTTTAATTGTTTTATTATAAAATTTGTTCATATTTATACCTCTAGATTATTTTTCTTGTTTACTAACTTATTCAAATTTGTCTCCACAAATTCAAATTCTTTTGCTGTTGGTGTAATTTGAATAATGGCTGAATCTGCACCAACTTTTAGGAGTCCCTCCCCTTTAAGACAAGTAATTAAAAAATTAGATTCTCCTTCACTTAGTTTAAAAACTTCCTTTAAATATTCTATTTCCGATTTGTCCTGTGCTAAGAATAGTTTTGTATCAGATGAAGTTAAAACAGCTTGTGCCTCTGGTTTTTCGTAAAAGTCCTGAAATCTTTGTGAAATAATAGCAAGAGATACATTCCTTTTTCTAGCACGTCTTGCCATTGTATTTAAAAAGTCTACTGCTTCTGGATAAGGAAGTAACATCCAAGCTTCATCAACTAAAACCCTCTTTTTCGTTGCTTTTGTTCTATCTTCACTATTTTTCTTTACATATTTCTCCCAAATCCAAGAAAGCAATATTTGTTGTGCAAGGGGTCTTGCAAATCTTTCTTCCAATTGAGAAATGTCTAAATTAATAAATGGTGCTCCTTCTAATAATTCAAAAGTAGATTGTCCATCAAAATATGCCATTTGTCCATCATATTCTCTTATATATTGTTTCATAACTTTTAATAAATAGCTATAATTAAAACTATAATCTGGATTGTCATTTTCTTGTGCTTTTCTTTGTATTCTTTTATACCAAGAACCTATTGTTGGCATATCTTTTTTCTTTCTGTATAACTTTTCTTGTGTATTGAAATTTTCACTTGCATCATATAAACTATTTGGATTACTATTAATTCCTAATGCTGAATATTCTTCTGCAACTGATTCAGAAATAATTTGCTTAGTAAGCTCTGTTACTTCTGTACTTCTTGTACTTCCTCTTGCCATAGTAAGTAAAGCTTGTGTAACATCTTCTACCTTGTTTTCAACATTAACAACTATTCTTTCTCTTCCTGTTATTTCATCTTTTACTTTTTCTGGTTCAATATCAAAAACATTAATAATGGTCTTTGATGTTGGACTTATTACAATGTTAATTCCCCCTAAGCTTTCTGCTACTATTTTATATTCCCCTTCTGCATCTAATGCTAAACTTTCTATATTCATTAACACAGAAGATCTAGAAATTAATGTTTTCATAGTAACAGATTTACCAGCACCTGATTTTGCAAATATAACCATATTATAGTTGGTTAATGATGGATGAAAATTGTCAAACAAGATAGGGGTTCCTGTTTGTTTATTAAATCCTAACGGTACACCTGAAGCATGTCCTACATCTGTATTAGTAAAAGGAAATATGGTTGACATAGAACCTCTATCAAACATATGTGTTTTCTTTATTTTATCATCCATTAATGGTAAATTGGACTTAAATGCTTCCTCTTGCACTGCCCAAGCACTTTTTATATCTACTAAATTCTTAGACATTTCTGTTGATAATAGTTTTGTTAATTTATCTAAATCTTGAAGATTATAAGAAAATAAAGTACACACAATAGAAGCATCAAATAACTTATTAAATCCTGCTGCTATTTCATCTCTTAATTGTTCTGTCTCATATCTTTTTTGTGCTAATTGACTTTCTCTATTTATATTTCCTCTATCTTGAGCAACAATTCTTTCTGTTTCTAATTCATTGATAACTCTATTTAACTCACTTTGTGACTTTGATTCTGGTATTGGATTAATGTAAATAGATGTATTGATATCACCAAACATATACATGTCTCTAAAAAGTTCTGGAAATGTACACATTCTAGGCAATGTAGACACAAAAAAACTTCTTGCATATCGATTCAAATTAGATATAATTTGTAAATGGTCTAAATTAGAAGCATCAATTCCTGATGGAGCAATTAATTCTTTAATCGTCGTTCTTTTTAAAATCATTTCATTATGATTACTTTTCACTTCTACTTGTTTTTGTTTTTTTTCGAACATTACTTTTCTCTCCTTTCGCTTCTTTTTCTATGTTTTCGATTGCCTTCTCTACTACTTCTTCACCAACATATTCTTTATTATGTTGTAATATCATCTTAGCCATTAAGTCTACTAGTTCATCCATACTCTCTTCTTTTTCTTTTATTTCTTCTTCTATTTCTCTTTTTGCTTGGGATACTTGTGTTTTTGCTTTTTCTACTGCTAGTTCTTCAATTTTATTATTTAAGGCTGCCATTTTCTTTTCTAATACATCTGGAGCTGTAGCATATAATTGATCAAAACTTGCTTTTAAGGCTCTTTCTACTCCAAAACTCTCTGCACCATCTCTGTTATATGCCATATATAATAATTCTACTAATTCCATAGAAGATAATATTTTACTATTAATTCCACAACCTGTTAATGTTCTCATAATAGATTGACATCTTGTATATAATTCTGAAAAGGCCATATTTTGTAATTCACCTTTATCAAATTCACCATTTTCTACATCTGCTGGATAATATGGAACAATAATGTAATATAATCTATTTAATATGTTTTTATTTAAACTCATCTTTTTTGTATCTTCTGTAATATCTTTTCCATATTCATATAAGTTTTTAATTTTTGTAAATTCAAAAAGATGTTTTTCTATGTCTTCTTTTGAATATTGTGATTGATTATCTAACATGGTTTCATATTGGTTTTTCATATAAATATATTTTTCTTCTATTGCTTTTACTTTATCTTCATAGACTTGTACACTTTTTTCTAGATTTATTGATCTTGTTTGTACATAAATTTGCACTGGATGTCTTAATGTGTTTAAAAACTGAATGAATCCTTCTTCTACTCCCGTTTTTTCTACTTCTGACATTAAGTCATAGTTTACTCCTTGGCATTCTATTACCATTAGATATTTAAAACCTCTTTTTTGAACAATCATGTTGTCTTCTATATCTTCAAATTCCATAAAATTTAAAATAGACTCTGTATCTAATGCTGTATTTCCTTTTGTTCCTGTTTGTTTATTAGTAGTTAAGTTTTCTTCTTCTGAATTTTCTATTCTTTTATCTCTTTTTTTACTTTTTATAGCTAGCATAATATAGATTGCAATTAATATAACTAATACAACAATAAAAACCCCTAATATTACCATTAATACATTTGTGATTTGATCATTTCCCATTCTTACTTATTTCCTCCTTTGTATAATGCATATTTTTTTACTTTTTTCATTCTAAATTTTAAATATCTCCTTAACACTTCATCTATACTTTGTCCAGCATTCTTCTTTGCTACATCAATTTTTGTGATATTAGGTATATTAAAAGTAGCTATTGAAAAGCCGACTCCACCCAAGATTGCCATTATAATAATACCTACAACAGATAGTCCAATTAAATCAAATAGGAAATAAAATATCCACCCAATTCCTATTCCTATTCCTGCATACATTAATGCTTTAGTAGAAAAGATAAATAAAATCCTTCCTTCTCCTTTTGTATCTCTTGGAATATTATATGTACTCATACTGATTTCCTCCTTATAGTTTTTTATCTAATTTTATGTTTTATAAATATACATTTTCACATTTTTATTATAACAAAAAAAAAGCGTATTTTGTAGTATATAACCAAAAAAAATCATAATATAATGGTTTTGTAATGGTTTTGTAACAAAAAAGACATAAATGTACTTTTATGTCTTTTCTAAAATTTATTCCCTATATCTACTAATACCTTCCATATAGTAAAGGCACCAAATATAACAACACATCCAATAAAATAAGCGATTAATGCTTCTTTTATTTTTGCTTTTTCATCTGCTGCTGAAATAATAAACTGTATTCCTAATATTAATCCAATAATTACTGCAATAACAGTTCCTACTGCTAGAAATACATTATATATCATATCTGAACCTGATTTTAATGCTGTCATATTCATTGTTGTATATTTAGAGGAAACAGAATCTCCTGCTTTTAAAAAATCATCTGCTCCTTGCATAATATCATCTACTGAAGAGGCAGATACTTGATATATTCCCAAAAAATTTATACTAAAAATTATTACTCCCATTATTATAATTGCTATTTTTAATTTTTCTCTCATCTCCATCACCTTTTTCCTCTATATTTACATTATACAATATTTTGTTCTATATTTCAACAAATTTCTGGAATGAAACAAAAAAATATCCTTTGTTGCTTAACAAAGGATATTTTTAAATATTATTGACCTAAATTTTGTGTAAATCCAAAGATAATTCCTGCAATAGCTGATGCAGCAAATACAAGTGCTGCCCCTATTATATATGGCATTAAAGTCTTTTTATATTCTGCTTTTTCTTCAGCACTTCCCATCATATATTTTAATCCTAAAATAACTAAAATAATTACTGATACTACTGATCCTACTGTACTAACAATAGTAATAATTTGATTCCCTATGTTAGTTATTCCTGATACATTTGCAGATGCATTTCCTTTGAAAGTTCCTGGATTTGGAGCTACTGTTGATGTTGATGGAGCCGCTGCTGCTAAAGCAACACTAGAAATTGTACTAACCATCATTAACATCATTACGACTATTGAAAATACTTTGATTATTTTTTGATTTTTCATATTTTTCCTCCTTTTATTT
>CAPBNZ010000044.1:0-249 GCA_948585895.1 uncultured Clostridia bacterium
CATAAAACTTTGTACAATATTATTTTCTTTTACACTATTTACTAAATTATTAAATAAATCTAAATTCAATAATCTTCACTCTCCTAGTTTGTTATTTACTTTTTGGGAATTTATTGCCAAAGAAATTTAGCAAAAAGATTAAAACTAGACTTATTATATAGTATTTAAATCTATTTTTCAATAGTAATGGCTAATTTTCTTCACTTTCTCCTGTTTCGTAATTAATTTTAATTCCAGGTTGTACATTAT
>CAPBNZ010000044.1:265-473 GCA_948585895.1 uncultured Clostridia bacterium
TATGTACACATTAAAACATATCTCTTTTCCTCTATCTTCTACAGAATATGCTTCTATTTCTACACCACTTGCTAATTTATTATTTCCTTTAAAAATTGGTGTTACTCTATATAAAACATGATTATTCTTATGTTTTTCTATGTAATCTGCCACTTTATTTTCAAATGGTAACATACCATTAACATTAAAATATCTTGTTCCCGTAATC
>CAPBNZ010000044.1:515-15004 GCA_948585895.1 uncultured Clostridia bacterium
ATCTGATAGTTGATGACCTATTAAATGACATCTATTGTATAAATATTCTCCCTTATATTTCCTTTGTACCCAACCAGTTGGTTTTATACTACTGATATCTCCTCTTTCATCTCCATCAGGTGGCATTATCTCTTTGCAAATATTAGCATAAGCAACTCCACATCTTCCTTTATTATCTAATTTACTATATTCTTCAAAACTTTCTGTAATATAATCTTTTTCACTAAAATATGGTTTACCATTATTTATTTTTACATATGTTTGACCAGAGTATTCTGGTATTTCATCTATACTATTATAATTTGCAACTATAATTTCATTTAATATATCTACATTATTGGAAATATAAATTAGTCCTATAAATAAAATTATAGTAATTGCCATTGTTAAAATTTGTTTCAAATTCATTTTCTTTTTACTAATATCTTTTATCATCTTTATTTCCTACCTCCCATAACTATCTTATCATATTATCAAAAAGCTAACAAGGATTTTAAAATTTTACTTAAAATTTGCATATAAACTGTTTAAACATTCTTCTCAATATTCTCCTGATTTGTACAATTTGATATGGATTTTTTCTGTACTTTAGTATTATTTTTAATATTATTTCTTTTATTATTATCTTCCATTTTTTGATTGATACTGGTATCCATTATTTAATGGATAGGGTACATCATTTATATAAATTTTTCTTTGAATAATTTGCTTATTTTCATTTCTAATTACTTTAACAATTATAAAATTTCTTTTGCTTAAGTCTGAAATCCAACTTGAAATTGTTTTAGTATTTACACCTAATTTTTCTGCTAAATATTTATTTGTTGCAAAACAATATCCTTCTTTACAAGCTAGAGATGTTATAATTGCATATAACAATTTCTCATTTGCTCTTAGTTCTTTATTGTATAAAATTATTGATGGAATTATAGAATAATACCCAACATTATCTTGATTTTCTTTCATATACCACTCCAATTCTAGCAGTAATTTTGCATAAAAAATACAGAATATTTCTATCAATCTGAAATACTCTGTAATATAGATGATTACTGCGTTTTGTTCATTTATTAAAAAATCTTTGATTTTTAATAAAAACATTGTGCAGAAAATTTTTTTAAAATTTTCGCACACGAGCAAATACGGTACATATAAAATCTCAAAAAGGTTGATATTACTCATCATGTACCTTTTGCTTTAGGCGTTTGGTATATTTTTAATACAACAGGTGTGGATTTAAATTTGCAATTTCCTGCACGGATGGGAAAATGCCAAAAAAATAAAATACTCCCAAGGATTTTCTCGGACCTAGTCCACGAGACTTTGTAGGTTATCGGACCTTTAACGGAACCCGAATCTTTAGCTATTTACAATTTTACCTTATCCCATGATTTTAATTTAGTAATAGCTTACCATACACAAGGGGAAGAAATCTATTGGCAATTTCAAGATTTCAATCCACCAAATAGTCTTGCTATTGGTGAACAATTTGCTGAATCAAGTGGCTATGCTTTATCCAAAACACCTTATAATTCTAGTTTTGCTGGCTATAAAGACTGGTTTATTCAAACTTATAATAGACCTGGCTATACCATTGAGGCTGGAATTGGAAAAAATCCTTTGCCAATTTCCCAGTTTGACAAAATTTATCAAAACAATTTAGGTATTTTAGTTTTAGGTGCTGTTTTATAAGACTAAAAAGTATTTCCGTCATTTTATTTACATTTGTTATTTCATTATATAATTTATCAATTAAAGTAAAAGAAAAGATTAAGGTTGTATGTTTCTTAACACTTACCTTAATCTCTATTTTTTATTGTAATTGCTTTCTAACTTCTTCTGCAAAATTTTCTTCTTTTTTCTCAATTCCTTCGCCCTTTTCAAATCTTGCAAATTCCACTATTTCTGCATCTTTTTCACTTAATATTTGATTTACTTTCTTATTAGAATCTTTTACAAATATCTGGTCTACTAAACAGATTTCCTCATAAAATTTTCCAATTCTTCCTTGTACAATTTTCTCAGCAATTGCTTCTGGTTTTCCCTCATTCATTGTTTGTGCTTTTAGGATTTCCATTTCTTTGCTTACTCTTTCTGATGGTACTTCTTCTTTTCTCACATATTCAGGTCTTGCTGCAGCAATTTGCATACAAATGTCTTTTGCTACTTCGCTATTTCCTTTTTTCATATTAACTAAAACAGCTATTTTTCCATCTCCATGAATATATTTTTCTACTAAACCTTCTGATTCAAATCTTACAAATCTTCTAATGTTCATATTTTCACCAATAGTAGCTATCTTCTCTACTAATACTTCTTGTACAGTTTTTCCTGCTACTTCTATTGATTCTTGTTTCAATAATTCCTCTACATCTTTTGGATTCTTTTCTACAATTTGTTTTGCAACATTCATAACAAATGTTTTGAAATCTTCATTTTTAGCAACAAAATCTGTTTCTGAATTAACTTCTACTATTGCTCCTATTTTTCCATCTTCTGCTATATATGCTTCTACTAATCCTTCTGCCGCTACTCTTCCAGACTTTTTAGCTGCTTTTGCTATTCCTCTTTCTCTTAATAATTCAATAGCTTTTTCCATGTCTCCATCTGTTTCTGTTAAAACTTTTTTGCAGTCCATCATTCCTGCACCTGTTTTTTCTCTCAATTCTTTTACTAAACTTGCTGTAACCATTTTTATTCCTCCCTTTTTAGTTAGCTGTTGAACAAAGTATACTACAAATAATATACGAAAAATGTTTATCCTCTTTATACCTTGCTCTATCATTTTCTTATAAAAGAAAGAGAGTAGAGCAGAAAAGCTCTACTCCCTTTCTTTTATTTTTTAAGCTTCTTGTTCTTCACTAGTTTCTACAACTTCTTCCATACTAGTAGGTTCTTCTGTTTGAACTACTTGTTCTTCTTGGATTTCTGTTTCAAAACTTTCACCTTGTTTCCCTTCAATAACAGCATTTGCCATAACATCAGCAATTAATTTTACTGCTCTTATTGCATCGTCATTTCCTGGTATTGGATAATCTAATTCTTCTGGATTACAGTTAGTATCTACTAATCCTACTACTGGAATTCCTAATTTTTTAGCTTCTAATATGGCAATTCTCTCTTTTTTAGGGTCTACTAAGAAGATAACTCCTGGTAATCTATCCATTTCTTTAATTCCACCAAGATTCTTTTCTAGCTTTTCCATTTCTTTTTTAAGTAAGATAACTTCTTTTTTTGGTAATATATTAAATGTACCATCTTCTTGCATAGTTTCTAAATCTTTTAATCTTTGAATTCTTGTTTGAATTGTTCCAAAGTTTGTTAGCATTCCTCCTAACCATCTTTGGTCTACATAGTACATTCCACATTTTAATGCTGCTTCTTTCATGCATTCTTGTGCTTGTTTTTTGGTTCCTACAAATAGAACTGTCTTTCCTTCTTCTGCTTGTTCTTTGATAAAGCTATATGCTTCATCTAATTTTTTTGATGTTTTTTGTAAATCAATGATATGAATTCCATTTCTAGCTTGGAATATATATTCCGCCATCTTAGGATCCCATCTTCTTGTTTGATGTCCAAAGTGAACACCTGCTTCAAGTAATTGTTTCATTGCAACTACTGCCATTTTTTATTCCTCCCTTTTGTTATTTCTTCCACAAAGTTTCTACGTTTTTTAGGACCTAAATCATCAGGCACTTCCTTTAAAACTCTCCTTGTGTGATTAATACGTTTGTTATTGTACCACGTTTTGCTTATAATTTCAAGTGTTTTTCGAAACTTTTTGGGACGGAGGAAAAAATCATGCCTCAATTTAGTCTTACATTAATTTTTATCAAAAAATAATAGAATGAATAGTAATAAAATTATAACAAATTGATTCTAAATTATTTAGTCAACCACTAATTCGTTTTATAAAATTTTCATCTCTTCCTAAAAATTACACATATCTTATAAAACTGCTCCAATTATTCCTGCATCATTTCCTAATGTTGCTGTCTTAAGTTCAATATTCCCTCTTCCTACGATTCCTTTGTTAGCTTGTTTAATTTTTTCTTTTAGTCTAGGTAAAAATATTTCCTCAAAATAAACAAAACTACCACCAATTCCAATTATTTCTGGTTCAAAAATATTGATTAAATTTATGATTCCTATACTTAAATTTTCAATATAATCTGATATTATCTGCTCAATTACTTTATATTCCTTCTTCTTAACAGTATTCTTTTGAAGTATTTCTAATAATTCTTTCCCTTTTGTGTTTTCACTTAGATGCAAAGCATTTCTCAAATTATCTTTAAAAGCCTTCATGGAAGCATATCTCTCAAAACATCCTTTCCTTCCACAAATACATGGAATTCCATTTTTGTCAATTACAATATGCCCAAATTCATATCCTGGTCTTCTATCCCCTTTCAATAATTCATTATTTATAAAAGCCGCACCTCCAATTCCAGTTCCAAGGGTTAAAAATAAGCTTCTAGTGTAACCTTTCAAGCATCCATAAATGTTTTCTGCTAGTGCTGCACACTTAGCATCATTTCTTATTGTAATGGGAAGTTTTATTTGTTTTTGCAACTGCTCCACAATAGCATAATTTTTTATCTCTAAATTACCTGAAGATAAAATCACACCATTTTCTGCCCATCCTGGTATTGCCATACCTATTTGCGTTATATTATATTTTTCTGCAAAGAAACTAACATACTTAATTATACACTCCTCAATTGATTGTTTGATATTCTTTTTTTCAAAAGTTGTTAGTCTTTTTTCACTTTTCTCTATTATTTCTCCATTTTTATCTACCACACCAATTGCTATATGGCTTCCACCTAAATCTATTCCAATTTTCATTTTTTCATCCTTTCTTTTTAAATGTCTTTGAATGTGGTGAATACGTAATACATGAACTTAAGGTGCAATTGATTATTTTTCATATTTTGCCCAAAGTCACCACAAAAACCGAAAAGGAAAATTAATCTAATCATACTTGCTACTTTTCGTTTGTTCTCCTAGGCAGTATTACAAAAATAATAAATTACACCTTAAGTTGTCAGTATTAGTCAATAAAAGTATTATACATCATATGCTGAGAATAAGAAGTTACCCATATATACTTGTATACATGGAACTAATACAACTAAAACAAAGAAAATTAATACAGTTCCTACAATTGCATATACTACTTGTGGTAATGCTTTCATTATTTTAGTCATAATATTGTCAATGTCAATTTGCATATATTCTACTAGTTTTTCCATCATTTCTGTTAAGTCTGTTTGCATTCCTATTTTTAACATTTCTATTATCATTGGTTTAGCTAACCCTGACTTTTCAAATGGCTCTATCCAAGAAGCTCCAATTAATATATTATTAATTGATGTTTCTATCATAGATAACATAACATAGTTTTGGATTACATTTTTACTTACCTCAATGGAATCTTGTATTCTCATTCCATTTTTTAAATTTAAAAGCATTGCTTTCATTAATCTTGAAAAATCCAAAGCAAAGATTAATTCTCCAAAAATTGGCATTTTATATTTGAAATAGTCAAAATTATATTTTCCCTTAGGGGTTTGTATATAAAAGTATATACCTATTGCAACTCCTATTAAGATAATAACTGGTATATACCAATATAGCATAGCTTTGTCTATAAATGCTGCAAACCATAGTGTGATAGCTGGTAACTTTTCATCAGTTCCTAATTCGTTAAATACTCCTTGAATAGCAGGAATAGCAACTAATGTACCTACTACTAGCATAACAATTAATAATACAAATTGTATAATATTTGGTAGTAAAATACTTTTTAGCTTTTTATTTAAAACTTCTGTATCATCTAAATATTTTACAGCTTGTTCTAAGGAATTCGTAAGGGAACCTGATAACTCTCCCACCTTTATCATGTTAATATAAATATAAGGAAATACATTCGAATAATATTCCATCGTTGTATACATATTTTCTCCAGCTTCAACCCCTGCTAATATATCTTCTAAAATCCCCCTAAATGATAAGTTTTCTGTACTTTGAATTATTGTATCTAAGGCATGAATATTATTAAAGTTTGCCTTTTTTAATAAATAAAAGTTTTGGGTAAAAACAACTAAATCTCTTGATGTTATCTTTTCTGTTTTGGCAAGATATACATTAATTCTCTCTTTTGTACTTAATGTCTTCTTTTTACTTCCAAGTTGTGTGGTATTTACATTTTTCATAATTTCTTGTATATCTGTAACATTTCTTTTTTGTTTTTTGGGTGTTCTTCCAGAACGATAAGAAACTTGTTCAATTGATATTGGTAATAGATTTCCATTTTTTAACGACTTAATTAGGTTCTGTCTACTGGATGCTTCTACTTTGTTTCTCACAATAACACCTGTTTTCGTTACAGCCTTATACATATAGATAGGCATCTTTCTTTCCTCCTTTATTTATCACGTCTTATTTTTAACTGCATAATGGTTCGATTTAGAATTTCTAAATTTTTCTCTTCTATTTGTTCTTTTGCTTGCTCTAATGTAATTTTATCTTTTACAAACAGTTCTGCTAAAGAATTGATTAATCCTATGCTTCCTTTATCTGCATTACTTTGTATGGCATCTTCCACTTCTGACACACTCAATTTTTCTTTACGAATAATGCCAGATACTAAATTATCTACTACCATTACTTCTGGTACTAATACCAATTTTCCATCTGTACCTGGCAATAATCTTTGTGATACCACTAATTTTAATAAGGCTGATAATAAATTTTTAACACTTGCTTGGTCTCTTACTTCATAAAAATTTATCATCCTATCGATTGTTTCAGCACAAGACTTGGTGTGTAAGGTTCCAATTACTAAATGTCCTGATTCTGCCATTTCAATGGCTGCCTCCATTGTTACTTTATCACGAATCTCCCCAATTACTAAAATATCACAATCTTCTCTTAATGAATTTTTTACACCATCACTAAAAGTCAAACTATCTTTGCCTCTTCCTATTTCTTTTTGTACAATCAAAGATTTCTTTGAATGATGCTTATATTCTACTGGATTTTCTAAGGTTAAAATCTTTTTATTTTGATTTTCATTAATATAATTTACTAAAGCATTTAATGTTGTGCTTTTACCAGAGTTTGTTTTCCCTGTAACTAAAATTAATCCTTGTGGCTGGTAAGTCATTCTTCTTACAATATCTGGAACACCTAATGATTCATAAGATGGTAACTCATTTTTAATGAGCCTTAATGTACATAATGGAATATCATCTGCTAAAGAAATATTCACTCTTAAACGAATATCTTTATACTCATAAGACATATCCAATTTTCTTGTGGTATTAAAAACTTCATCTTTATCCATATTTCCTTTTACTAAAGAGTCGTATAATTCTGCCATATCTTCTGGATTCAATATCTTGCTATCTGGTATTGGTATTAATTTTCTTGCAATTCTTAGCATTGGTTTATTATCACAGATTAAATGTACATCAGAAGCATCTAGTTTTATGGCTTCATCTAATATTTTATCTAAGTTCATATTCTCCTCCTTTATCTCCCTTTTCACTTTGTTTTCATGTTAAAAGTGTAAAGTTTTGTAAGTGCAAAATTGATTGGTAAATATTTGCTTCCTTTAGCTATTGATTAATAACTTTCTGTTTAATTCTTCTAACGTGGTATATCCATTTACAACTTTTCTAACACCATCTACTACTAATGGTTTATAATTTTGTTGTAACGCTAGTTTTCTAATCTCTAAGCTAGATTTTCCTGCCATAATTGCTTCTTTGATTTCATCAGTTAAATTTAATACCTCAAATATTCCAATTCTTTCATAATATCCTGTATTATTACAATATTTACAACCTATTGCATCATAAGTTGTTCCAGCTAAATCAAATTTGACATTGTATTTTTCTCCAATTGTTGTAATTCTTTTCCTTTCTTGCTCATTAAATGGTCTTTCTTGTTTACATTTAGGACATAATCTTCTTACTAATCTTTGTGAAATAGCAGTTGCTAAGGTACTTGAAATATCATAATCAGAAAGCCCCATCTTTCTTAATCTTGTAATTACTTCTACACTATCTATTGTGTGAATCGTAGATAATACATAATGTCCTGTTTGTCCTGCTTGGATAGCAATTTCTCCTGTTTCGGTATCACGTATTTCTCCTACCAAAATAATATCTGGATCCTGTCTTAATACTGTTCTAAGAGAACCTGAAAAAGAAGAACGATTGTCAATCTCAATTTGGTTTAATCCTGGGATTCTGATTTCTACAGGATCTTCAATGGTTGTTATATTAATTTCGGGACGGTTTAAATAATCCATGATACTATATAATGTTGTTGTCTTTCCTTCTCCTGTCGGTGCTGCTATAATTGTGATACTATTCTTTTTTTGAATACTTTGTTTGAGCTCTTCCTCTGTTCCTGGAAACCCTAAATCAAATATATTTTTTATATTCGAGTTTTTCTTTAATAATCTTAAAACAAATTTTTCTCCATATACATTAGGTTGTGAAGATACACGAATATTATAATCTTCATATACTAAAATTCTACCATCTTGTGATTCTTGCTTTTCTTGATGCATATTAGAAATGGCTTTTAATCTTCCAATAATTTGTTGCTGTTTTTCTTTTTTGATTTTTGCTGCAGTAAATAATTCACCATCAATTCTATATCGTATTCTAAGTTCTGTTGCCATAGGTTCTATGTGGATATCACTTGCTCTTCTTTTAATTCCTGTTTTTATAATACTATCTACAAGTCCTATTGCTGTATCATTATTTTCTGATACTTCAAAGTCAGTTGTAACTTCTCCTTCCATGGATCTTAATACTCTATCTATTTCACTTTCAAATGTAATATAGGTTTCCATTACCAATCCTTTATTTAACAAGAGCAATTTAATTGTATTCATACTCCTAGTATCTACTGTATTGGCAAAACATACTTTAATTTTTCCAGATACTACTTCAAAGGGTATTGCTTTATTTTTCTGTGCTACATCTAACGAAAAATAATCTGTTAATTTTAGTTTTATTTTATCATTTGTTAGGAGAATTCCTCTTTCTCCAATAATTTCTCCGATTGCTCCGATTAACTCATTTGGGTCTGTAGCATTGATTAAATATAAAATGTCTCCTATTTTCTTGTCAGGATGTTCTCTTTGATAATGTAAAGCATTTTCAATGTCCCTCTGATTTACAATTCCCCTTTTTACAAGTTCTACTCCTATTGGCTGTCTTTTCCTTGTATCCATACTTCTTCCCCTTTCTTTTGTTTCCCTCTAATTTATTATACAATAATTTTTTTTCTTTTTGTGCTATTTTACTGAATTACATAAATTTACTAGTTTTTTAGTGTACAGCATATTTCTCTAGCTTCTGCTGTTCCTATCCTAAGATTAACAGTTACTACATTTTTTCCATTTTTTATTTCATATTGAAATTGGCAGCTTTCTACATCACTTGTTATTTTCACTTTATTTCTATATATGCCCTTATTTTCTGCTACAAAAGTATATTGTACCCCATTATCAAATACAATATAATTTTCCTTACATTCTAATACTTTTATATTTCTGTGGTTTACTTCTTCTGAAAAAAAACTACTAAATTGCGTATATTCTGTCATTGGGTTTATCTTATTTGAGATAGTATTTCTATTTGTATAAAAATAAGTGCTAATTACTGCTATACTTGCTACTACTATTACCATAACAATGATATATACAGTTAACGAAATAAGTGTAACTCCCTTTTGTGATTTCATTTTAACTCTCCTTTGATACAATTGTAGATAGTTCTATCGTTTCTTCTTTTCCTTTAAATTGATACTTAATTTGTACTATTATTTTCTTTACCAGTCCTGGATCTTTATCTTTCTTTGTATCTGCATAATCTTCTATGATAATTTTTCTATAAAACCCCTGTTTTCCTTCTATTTCTTCTGCTTGTAAATATTGACTATTTCCATTTGCCTTACTCCTATCTTGTATCTCAGCAAAATTGATATTTTTTATAGCTTCGATTTCTTCTATGGCTAAAAAAGTTGCTTCTGATTTTAATTCGATTTCCTTTGAAGTGCTATTTAAACGATAAGATAACATGGCAATTAATGATACAAATATAAAAAGCACAACTACTGATATTGCTATATCAATTCCTGTATATCCTTTCTCATTTTTCATTCTACCTTCATTCCTTTCAAAATCACTTAAATATTTAAATAATGACTCTTAAACAAAATCAGTATTACTATAAAGATATTGAATATTGCTAGTATATAACCAATACTTATTCTGCTTATCATTGGTTGTTCTGCTTTTTTCTTTGTCTTTCTTGCTTGCTCTATTTTATAGATTATAATATAGAGAACAATTGTTAAACTTGTACTTATAATGGTATTTACTGTAATATATTCTCCTGTAAAAATCGTCATGGTTAGTAACATGAAGAATATCCCTATGATATAACTATTTTTAGCATATCTTTTTAAGGTAATTGTATCTAAAACTAATACCATTATATATCCTATTAGATATATTGCATATCTATAAATATTAGCTTGTTCTACTATGCATAGATATACCATATACATAATAGATATTACAATTCCATAAATGGATACGAATTTATCCATCTTCCTATTTTCTTTATCAATTCCTGCAATTAGTATAATAAAAGTTAGATATAAAACCATAAAACTATATTGTGCTATTTTACTTGCTGTTAGTGTTTGTAGATTGAATTTCATAAAAAATGCTACTATTACAAATAACATTCCTGAAAGTATTTCTAAAATCAAATAGCGTAGTCTTATTTTTTCTTTACAGTATCTGCATCTCCCTTTCAAAAATAAATAACTAATAATAGGAATTAAGTCTAAAAAGCCTAATTTGTGATTACAATTAGGACAATAAGAATGGGTATGTGTAATATCTTGTTTTTTTGGAATTCGATAAACTGCTAGTGTATAAAAACTTCCAAATAGGGTTCCTATCATGAATATTAGTGTGTAAAAAAATAGATTCATTGTTTTTCCTTTTTCGCTTATTTTTAATTTTAGCCATACACACTTTGTGTGCGTATGGCTTTCTTATAATATTTTTATTTAGATTATGATTCTGGTGTTGTATCTTCTGTCGTTTCTTGTGGATATTTTGCTTTTTTAATTTCACATTTTTTTGTTTTACTGTTATAAATAATTTTTCCTTCTTTTTCAGTCTTTATATGCTTAATAACTATTACATCGACATCTTCAGTAGAGTTTTCTGGTATAGAATTTACTTGTACATCATATTCTGTTGTTAATCCATTTTCGCTTTTAATCTCTTCTTTTGACTGTACTTTTTCTTCTCCCAAAATAGTAGCATAAGCACCATTTAAAGCCATATTAATTCTATCAGCAATCTCTGCCTCTGATGTATTATTTTTTGCTCTAGTTGCTTGTGTTAAAATTCCATTATTAGGATCTGTTAACATAGCAATAGACACCCCCGCTAAAATTAATAAAACAATGATTGTAATTACTAATGCAATTAAAGTAATACCTTTTTGATTTTTCATCATGTTTCTCTTCCTCCTTTTCTTTTGATTTAAAAATATATTTTGATTTATATGAATTTTATTCATATAACGTTAATAACAATTATTTTGTTCCTTTTTTTTGAAAAAACTGTCCTCCTGATGTATTCTCTTCTTCCTCCATGTCTTTCATTTGTGAGCCTTCATTATGGCTAGTATTTGCTGTTGTTCCTGTTGGCGAATTTCCTATAGTTGTATTACTTTCTGCTGGCTCATAAGAAGAAAACGGATTTGCCTTTCCTGGTTTATAATCTTGAATTTTTTTATAATTATTTAAATCAGTCGAATCGACTTCATATGTTAAAATAATTTGATTTTCATCTACGCTTCCAGCATTTGCCAACTCTTCCTTTACTTTTTCTGGTGTGACATAAGCTACTGGATTAGGTATGGTCTTTGTCATTGGAACATATTCATATAATAAAATTCCTAATAACAATAAGATAGCCAAACATAATAACAATGCAATAATCAATTCTTTTATAATTGTTTTTGTCATATTCTACTCCTTTATTTTTTATTGAATCACATTTGTATTATTAGATGTTGTATTTTTGTTTGTTGCATTTATGGTATTTGTTGTATTTTCATTTTCTAAATCTGGATTGCTTGTTTCTGTTATTTCTTTGATAGCTATATCTTTACATACAAATGTTGCTTTTAATTCACTTCCTGTTTCCGATGGCAACATTTTGAATTCCTCTATTTTAAATCCTAATGTGCTGTCATTCTCAATAGCTGATATAAAATCAGTGATTGAAATATAACTTCCTGTTACAGTAAACATCAAGTTATAAAAGTTACTTGCTGAATTGCTTCCATTTACAATGTCTATTTTTAGGACTGCCCCTTCACTTGTTGCATGATTTCCTAATTTTACCCATAAAGATTCTATTTCATATCTTTCAATTTGATTGGTAGGTTGCCTTGTATCTTCTCCACTAATAGCTATCATATCTTCATATTCTTTTTTTTGTTGTTGTAATTTTTTACTATTTTCTTGTACGTCACTTACTGCTTGTTTATAATCTTTCTCAGCTAATTTACTAGCCTTTTGAATTGTCTCATCTAGTTCTTTATTGTTGCTTTGTATGCCTCTATAGCTAAGAACTTGTATGTTTCCTATCTCAAAGCCATTGATAACAATGAAGATAGAAAGTATAACGAGTAATCCAATTAAAATTAGCATCAATAATTTTTTCATGGCAAATCTCCTTCTATTTTAACAGTAACTGCATTATTATCTTTCTGTCCAGCTGTAGATATGACATTTGTTAAAATAACTTCTGTTTTTATTTTTGCTTTTAAATATCCCAATTGTTCATACTTATTAGATTTTGCATTAATTATAATATGGGTATTAGAAGTATTCTCAATCGATGTTAATTGAACATTTTCAGGAACAATTGACATGATTTGATTTAATAAATTTGGTATCCTATTTCTGGTTTTATTTCTGTCAGCTATTTTATTATTAGCTTCTTCCAAATTTTTTAATAGTGTCGTATATTCATTCATTTTGCTTTTTATTTTTTCATTATCCTGATTGGCAAGTGTTATTTCTTGGCTTGTACTGGCAATGGATTCTTCTGCTTCCTGTTTTTTTCGGTTCATTTGATTGGCTAATAATCCTGAAAATGTACTATAAATAATAACCAATAATAGTAGTCCTATAGAAATTCTAACAAATCCTATTTCTGTTTTATCGAGACTTTGTCCTAAGTCCCAAGTAAACATTCCTCCTAAATACTTTTTGTCTTTTGGTTCTCTATCTGGGCTTATTTCTAGTTTTAACCAATCAGGAATTCTATCTGCTAATGTCAAAGTTTTAAAGTTCATCCCTGTAATTCCTTCTCCTATTCCCATTAATCCTAAAGAAATAGCTGAGTTTACTTCCATATAATCTTTTATACTAATATCCCCTATATTTGGTATAAAATATGGTCTTAAAATTTCACATTCTACATTTTCAAGGTATTCTTCAAAATACAAATCTATGTTATTAATTAAAGCTGCTGTTCCTGTAATATACACTTTTTTTATTCTATCACCATTAGTTTGTATTTTCTCTCTTACATTACGAACGATTTTATACAATGTTGGCATAATATCTTCTAAATAAGTAGATTGCTCTTCTTGTAATTCTTTTCCCTCTGATGTATAAATTGTAGTGTTTTTGCATATTTCATATGCTTTTGCATAAGAGTTCTCTTTTAAATTTATTTTTGTCAAAAAGTCTTTGCTTCCTTCTTCTATTTTATCTATATTGTAAATCTTGTCATCTAGTATAGTCGTTATTGTTGTATTTTCTTCTATATTAACAATCATACTGTTTTCTTTTTTATCAATATCAATTAGACTTGTTACCGCCATTGATATAGGAGATACATTTGATAATTTATATCCTTCTACTTGTTGAATTTGCTTGTTTAATTCTATTTTATTGGCTGCTATATGAATGACTCTTACTTTATCTTTTTCTTCTTGGCTTCCGACAATAGCATATCTACTTTCAAATACATTAGGATTATACCCTTTATCTGAACAATAGGATTCAAATTCAGTTTTAATGGCTTTTTGTAAATCATTTTTTGTCAATAACGCAAACATATCAAAATACTGATACATTTCTTCTGATAAATTAATGCTAATTGGTGTCTTTTGACTATAAGTTTCTTGAATGATTTGTTGAATTGCCTCTCCCATTTTGTCATAAAACTTTACCCCAAAAGATTCCACTTTTAGTTTATCATGGTCTTTTGAAACTTTTGCATATTTAATTAAATGTTCCTCAATGTATAGCCCTAAGCAACTCGAATATGCCATCCTTTTCTCCTTTTAAATTGATATATTTTTATTTTTTACAAATCATAGAAAATCATACTTGAATAATTTGCATAT
>CAPBNZ010000045.1:0-13979 GCA_948585895.1 uncultured Clostridia bacterium
GGTTGTTGTTGTTTTTCCTTTTGTTCCTGTAACACCTATCAATTTAAATTTTCTGGATGGATTTCCATAAAAATTAGAAGAACATATTGCTAACGCTTCTCTTGTACTTTTTGCCATTACAATAGTAATTCCTTCTGGTATATTTAGTTGTTTTAATTCACACCCCTCTTCTATCAAAACTGCGATTGCTCCATTTTTAATAGCAGATTCAATATACTGATGACCATCTACTTCAAATCCTTTTATAGCAACAAATAAACCATTCTTTTTTATTTGTCTTGAGTTACTTTCTATTCCTTCTATCTCTATTTTTAGGTCTCCTCTTACTTTTAACCCTTCTAATCCTATTAACATTTCTTCTAATTTCATTTTTGCATCATCCTTTCCCTACATTGTCTTTTCTCTTTCTTTCCTTATACTATTAACTTAAGTTAATAGTAATAAGCTTTATTTTTTTACAAAGTTTTGTTCTCAATTTTTTTACATTATATAACTAAATTATGTTTTTGTATAGCTTATTAAAAATTTTTTTTAAATATACAGTTAATATGTAACCAATGCTGCGAACCTAAATGGCAAAAGATAATGATGTATAAAAAATATCTTAAATTTTAAAGAAGACAAATGTCAACATGATAATATTGTGAATAGCAACATTACTATATCTTATTAAAAACCTATAAAAATATACTTATATTGTTTTTCTTTTGTAAATATGTTATACTTTTTTATAGTGAGGTGACAAAATGGACAAAATTGAAAATAACCAGAAAGCAAAAACGGAATTAAAAAATATTCTTTATAATACTTATATGGCATTTTTGACTAAATTTAATAATACGCAAAAAGCCTATGACCATACTATATTTGCTATTCAAAACTTATTAGAAAAAGATACCTATCATGCCTTTACAAGAACAAATAATCTTAGACATACTTTAATATCAACTTTTCCAGACCCAAAGGATTTTAGTAATATCCTTCTTGATGAGTTTGTTGATAGTATGCAACAATTGACTCCTCAAACACAAAATCAGACCCATTTATATAATGCCATAACAATAACGAATCATTCTCGTGGTAAAGAGCAAGTTATCGAGGCTTTAAAGAAAGTTATACAAAAAGGGGATTATACCAGTTTTTCACGATTTTATAATGGTAATTCAAATAAAAATTACAGAAAACTTTTAATGGAATCACTTTCACCACAAGATATTAATTACCTATTATCTAGCATACTTATTCATACTACACTTATGGAAAAGCAATGTGAACGCATAAACCAACAAATAAGCTCTCAACATCCTAATATTACTAACTTTCAAGTTAATCCCAATACGTTTAACCAATGTCGAGAAGATATCTTGAATGGGCAACAACTTGCTTTCACACGAAAAGATTATTCTTTTGATAACAACCTATATGCTTCCATTGATTGGGGAAATAAAAGAAAAAATCAAGAAGACTCTGTTATTATTCTAAAACATCCTCAAAACCCTGACTTTAAAATTTTAGTTGTGGCTGATGGCATGGGAGGATTAGATTCTGGTGAAAAAGCTAGTTCCTATATCACACAATCGATTACCAATTGGTTTGAAGGTCTAAATCCACAATACTTTGCTGAACAAAACCTAGAAGCTTTAAAACAATGTTTTGAAAATGAAATAAGTAACATTAGTAAACATTTATATCATACTTATGGAGGTAAAACATCTTCTACTTTTGTTGGAGCAATCGTTGCTGAAAAGGAAACGATTATTTCTCATGTTGGCGATTCGAGAGCCTATGTTTATTCACAAGGTGAATTACACCAATTAACAGAAGATGATAGTATTTCTTACGATTTATGGAAAAAAGGAGCCATTCAACAAAAAGACGATATTCGATTCTATAAAAAATCTAATGTTGTAACAAAAGGTATGGGATTTAATGAAGATACTATCCCTACTACATCTACTATTTCAAACACTAATTACGATACTTTATTACTATTTAGTGATGGAATAACAGACTGCCTTTCTGATAAAGATATCATGGCAATCACTAGCAACACACCAACTAGATTCTTAGCCAAAACATTAGTAGATGCTGCTAAAAGTAAAAATAGTGTACAACATCATTTAAATCCTGATAAATATAATACTTATATATTAGCTGGCAAAGATAATACTACAGCTGCTATTTATGATAATGACAATAAAAAAGAAGTAGAAGAAGGGAGATAATGCCAATGGATACCGAAAAAAAAATAGTCTTAACAGATGGAAAAGGAAAAAAAACCAACTATCATATATTGTGTTCATTTGATTCTAAACAAACACATAGAAACTATATCATATATACCGATTTTACAAAAAGTTCTGATAATAAAATGAATGTTCATTATGGTTATTATGAACTAAAAAATCATTGTCAATTAAAACCTGTTGAAACAAAAGAAGAAATCAATTTGATGGATAGTATTCTTTCTTCTTTAGAAAAAGAAGCAAATTGTCTTTTCTGCCTTTTAAAAAATAATAATATATAAAAAAGGTTAAGGTGGAGATGTTACAAAAAGAATCCATTCCACCTTAAGCCTACATTATGACATACAAGGAACACAAGACATGATAGATTTTTGCCATTTTATAACTAAATACTAACTTATTTCAAACTCATTTCACAATACTTACAACGATATACTTGATTTTCTTTGTCTGCTAAGGTAAAAATCTGATTCAAATCCTTTTCAATCGAAGTAATACATCTTGGATTCTGACATTTTGTGATATTTACAATTTCTTCTGGCAATTTCACCTTGTATTTATCTACTAATTTATTATCTTTTACAATATTAATGGTAGCATTTGGCTCTATAAATCCTATCATATCCATATTTATTTCCATAGCTTGATCAATTTTTATTATATCTTTTCTTCCCATTTTATCACTTTTAGCATTTGTGATAATAGCCACAGAGCATTCCAAGTCTTTTAGGTTTAATGCTTCATAGATTTCCATTCCTCTTTTAGCTTGAATGTGATCTATTACAATTCCATTTTTAATACTATCTATATTCATTATTCAACCTCCAATAATTTTAGAATAAGAGCCATTCTCATGTACTTTCCATATTTTACTTGTTTAAAATAGCATGCTCTTTTATCATTATCTACATCAGTTGCAATTTCGTTTACTCTTGGTAATGGATGCATAATACATAAATCTTCTTTTGCTTGTTGCAATTTTTCCTTATTCAGAATATAATAATCTTTTAATCTTACATAATCATCTTCATTAAAAAATCTTTCTTTTTGCACCCTTGTCATATATAGCACATCTAGTTTATCCATATATTCTTCTATATCTGTCGTTTCATAATATTCCATATGATTCTTTTCTAAAATATCTTTTTTAATATATTCTGGAATCATAAGCTCTTTTGGTGAAATTAAAACCAGTTTAATATTTTGGTACCTTGCTATAGCAGTAATTAATGAATGTACTGTTCTTCCAAATTTTAAATCTCCACAAAGACCAATGGTTAAGTTATCTAATCTACCTTTCTCACATTGAATGGTTAATAAATCTGTTAAAGTTTGTGTTGGATGGTTATGTCCTCCATCCCCTGCATTAATGATTGGTACTGCTGATTGTAAGGATGCCACTAAAGGTGCCCCTTCTTTTGGGTGTCTCATAGCAATAACATCACTATAACATCCTACTACTCTTATTGTGTCTGCTACGCTTTCCCCTTTTGATGCTGAACTAGAGGAAGCCTCGGAAAAACCAAGTGCCTTTCCTCCTAATTCCATCATAGCTGCTTCAAAACTTAATCTTGTTCTTGTACTTGGTTCAAAAAATAAAGTAGCTATTTTCTTACCATCACATTTATGAGAATATTTCTCTTCATGATTGATAATATCTTTAGCTACTTTCATTAATTCATCAATTTCTTCTACTGATAAATCTTTAATATCAATTAAATGTTTCATTTTTGCTACTCCTTCTTTTTTTATTTCTATTGTTATATCAAAAAATGAAACATTTGTCAAATTTATAACTGCTTTTTTTCTAATTTCTAGGTCTCTATTCGTTATTTTATTTTCTTATTTACTAATCTAATCTTAATAACTAGGATTATAGCGATTGTGATGATTGCTACAGCTAATATGATTAGAGTGCCACTGTTAACTCCTGCCTTTGGCAATATCTTCTTTGTTACCGTATTTTTATTCACTGTATTTTTATTGCTATTTCCTACTAGTGTAGAATTATTAGTAGTATTTTGGTTACTGCCTGTATTATTACCTGGATTAGGATTTGGTTTATTGGATTCATCTGGATTTGGTTGAGGATTTGGATTTTGTGTTCCTCCTGTTACAGCAATATTATGATAAATTTGTTCAATTTTCACTGGTTGTGTTCCATCGGCTACTGTAATATTTTTAAAAGTTACTACTAAATTTTGTTTACTTGCTTCCTTTACTTTAAATGTAACTGAAAAAATAGTTTCATCTTTTTTTCCTACACTACTTCTATCAATTACGATTTTCCCATTTGTTGCATTATAGCTACTACCTTCACTTGGTGTTTCCCAACCATTTTTTCCTTCCATCTTCACAAGTTCTAAACTATCCTTATCATATTCTAATGTTCCCCCCATTGAAATAATTCCTCTTTCTGATTGGATATTTGTTACATTTATATTCACAGTAAATTCTTGATTTTTAGCTACTTCTGTTTGATTTGACTGCATATTCAAATTACAGCTAAATGCTGCATAAACATTTCCCATTATACCAATTGTAATCACTAAGATTAAAGCGATTATTGTTATTTTCTTCATATTACTTTCTCCCTTCTTTTTTATTTTTTCTTTAGACCTCTATTTTAGTATATCACTTTTTATACATTATGTAAATATTTTCCGCTATTTTTCTTTAATTTCTTATAATGATTTAGGTATAGCAGGAAAATATAGCCTATTATCTAATGATACACATTTTGTAGCTGAAAGTTAGAGAAAAAAATAACTAGAAATTATTTTTTATAATATTCTAGTTATTTCTATTTCTATCTTTTCATTCTTTTACTTTTTCTTCTTTTCTTTTTTTTATTCACTAAGAAGATTACTATAATCAAGACAATCAATAAGATAAGTACGATAAAAATAATGATTGTTCCATTTCCTGTTTCTGGTAATGCTCCATCGTCCAATGGATTCGTATCAATACTATTTTCTGTTTCTGTCTCATTTTCCTGTAGCTCTGAATCAGTAACCATGTTAGTATCTTCATTTATTTCTGTATTGTCTTCTTGATTCGTATCTACCTCGGTTTGACCATTATTATTTGGGCTTGTATTCGTTTCGTTTTTTGTATTAGTATTTTTCTTTAAATTGACATTACTATCTTGTTTTCCATTTGTATTAGAACCTGTGTTTTGATTTGTATTTGTATTCATATTTGTATTTTGATTCTCATCTTTACCTGGCTCTGGATTAGGATTTTGAGTGTTATCTGCTACTGTAATTTTCTGAGAAACAAGATTAATCTTGGCTGGTGTTGTTCCATCTGCTACTGCAATATTTCTTAAAACTATGGTTGGATTTTGTTTACTCGTTTTTTTAGCTTTAAATGTCAATGTAAAAACTGTCTCATTATTTTTTCCCAAACTATTTCTTGTAACAACTATTTTTCCATTACTTGCATTATAAGAGGCACCTTCAGCTGGTGTTTCCCAGCCATTTTTTCCTTCCATCTTTGTTAATTCTAAACTATCTTTATCATATTCTAATGTTGCTCCTAGAGATATAACACCTCTTTTAGACTGTATATTAGCAATATTAAAGTCTACTGTAAAGTCTTCTTCTTTATTCACTTTTGTTTTATTGGCTTGCATCATCACATTACAGCTAAATGCTGCATATACACTTTGAGTTACACAAATTGCTATTATTAATATTAAGCCTATTTTTACTATCTTTTTCATTTCTTCTCCTTCTTTGGTTTTATTGTATTTCCATTAATCCAATTAATACTAACTTGATTTGTGCTACATCATTGATTGTAAGTTCACCATCCCCATCTACATCTGCTGCTTTAAAGTTAATTCCTGTTAATAACTCATAATCAATTAAATGCAATTTTAATTTAGCCAAATCATTTACTCCTATTACAGATTCTTCAATATCTCCATCGATATCTCCTGTTACTATAAGAGTATATTCTAATGTTTTTCCTACTTTAATTAACATTCCCGTTCCAAGAATACTATTATCTTGTAAAATATTTCCTTCTAAATCTAAAAATACCATTTCTTGCTCTGTTGTTACATTTTGTTTAAATTGTGCCACTGTTGTTCCTGGTGCTATTCTTGAAATATCTTTATCTTCATCATTAATGATATATTGATTAGAAGTTATTTTTTCTGGTGTTTCTATTGGTTCTTCTTTTTTTATTTTAATTGCTATTTGTGCATCATTTGTTTCAATAACACCATATCCACCACTTGCTGAAATTCCTTTTACTTTAATGATTGTCTCAGTTGCTTTTGTAATTGTATCCTTTACTTTAAACTTTATTCTAAACATTTCTCCTGCTTCTGTTACATATTCATCGTTGTCTGTTATAAATTTGAAGTTTGCTTCATTTAGAGAATTTTGATCTAATTTCCATCCATTTTGACCAGTAATACTTACTTTCTCTAAAATATTGGTATCATATTCTAGTTGTCCAGCTAAAGAAATAAGTCCTTCTTGAATATTAACAAAATTATTTATATTAACACTTACTTCAAATTCACTTCCTGGTTCTAATTTTTGTATATCAACATTTTCATTGGTTGATGTGATAGTTGCTGCAAACCCTCTAATTGTTACAGTACATTCATTGCTAATTGTTTCCTTGCTGCTAGTTCCAACTGTTGTTGTAACTTTTAAAGTATATTTACCAGCATCTGATTCTTTTGTTTCATTAATTGTTAAGGTTTGATTGGTTTTTCCTTCTAATTTTACCCCATCTTTATACCATTGATAAGTAACAATTCCTTCTGTTTTCTCTATTGTTGAATTAATGACTAATGTTCTATTTAAACTTTCTGCTTTTTCATTTGGTATGGTAGCTGTTGCTGGTATTACTTCTGGTTGAACAGCTACTTGTCCTTTTTCCTCTTCCTTTTCTACTACTGTTTTTGCAACAAAAGTAGCATCAACAATACAATTTCCATCTTTAATATCATTATAATTTACAGTTATGTCCCTAGATTGTTTGTTTGAATCTGTTTGTGTCATATCAATGGTTTCTCCACAAACGTTAATTGTTTCTATTTCATAACCTTCATCTGCTTCTACTGAAAGAGTAGCTGATTGACCTTCTGCTAAAGTAATAATATTTCCTTCTTCTCTGTTTGCTCCATTAATTATGCCACCTTCTGAAGCTGATACAATTAATGATTTGTTTTGTGGTACTTGTGTTCCATCATTTTCAACTATGGCAATAGCAAATGGACTAAAAGCATCACAGGTAACAATTAATCCATATTGTGTTACAACACATGGAATTTCTTCCACACCTGTAACATTACCTTTGTTATCTCTCATAAAATGATATGCTTTAAATGTAACGCCTGCATCATCTGGACCATATCCAGCAGGGAATCCCAGAGAGATTCTTAATCTATGTCCTGTTTTAACAACATATTTTTTACATACATTTAGTGAAATATTATAGGTCTCACTTGTAACCAATTTTTCATTACCTAATTGATTTTCCATTAAATCATTCATAGTTTCTTTTTCTTCTGGTGTTGTTCTTGTTGTAACTAATGCTATTCTACTTTTCAATTTTTCAGATACTGGGGTTCCATCACTTGTTTGCCAATCCTTCATGGATAAGTCTTCATTTTCCATAAGTGTTGGTCTACCATACACTTCCCAATTCTTAGCTTTATTCATACGGAAATTACATAATATTGGATTCACTGCTCCATAAGATATTTCCATTGGTGCTTTTCCACTATTTTTTCCCACTAATCCTGTTATATAAATTCTATACATTGCGCCATCATCAGCCCACATTTTACTAAACTTAAAATCAAATGTAATTCTACGTTTTCCATCAAAAGTAAAGTTTGTAATCTCAGCTTTATCAGCTCCAGTCGGTCCTGTTGATTCCATTTTATATCCAGCTTCTGTTACTCCTTTTTCAAATACTAAATCATCATCATAAGTAACATCTACATGATATGTTGGTCCTACTGTAAGAGTAGCTGTTGCTGCTGGTGTTTGTGTTTTTATATATGGTTTACCTTTATATGTTCCACTTGGATTATATAATTTTTCCGTTCGTGCTACAAAATCAGATTCATCCCCTTGATACGCTAAGTATATAGGATTATTTTGATAATCTCCTGGTGCTAAAGTCGTTACCGCAAACTCAACATATTCTGAATTTGGCAATGTTAAATAAATGTGGTCTCCATAATCTTTAAATCCACCTGCATATACGTCTGGTAAAAAGTAAGCCCATGGACTTATTTGCCATTCATCATCTCCTGGTTTGTAATAATATGATTTCATTATCATATATTTACCTTCTTTTGCTGCCTCAGCATATCCTTTTTCATTGTAACTTATATAATAATCGCCTGCTTTGTACTCCTCTGTTTCTGTTCCATCTTGTTTATATTTTACTAATAATCCATTTTTATTATACATATTATCAATACCATAATCTTCTATATACAATTCTGGATATTTGAATGTATAATTTCCTGCTGCTTCTACCGTTTCTATTGCAATGTGCTCACGGTTCATTGTTTCTGTTCCGACTAAGCAATATCTTGTATTTTCAAATCCTTCTTCAATATCATCTCCTGGATTTGGAAATGCATCTGGACTAGCAGCTGTTTTACGCAAAAATGGGTCATCTAATGTCGCATCTACTGCATACCAAACTTTCTCTACTGCTCTTGTGTTTGTTTGTTTTTCTATTTGTACATAATTCCACATATGAGGAACGGCTGCTGCTCCATCTGATTGATGTGTTCCTTGTACTAATATAGAGTTAATACCTACTTTATCTAAAATTGTTTTGAAAGCTCTTGCATATCCTTCACATACAGCTTGTTTTTTTACAATTGCTCCATAAGGTGTTCCTATAAATCCTTGATTTCCCTCTGTGCAATCACTCTCTAGTCTATATGATGTATTATAAATAATTTGGTTATGTACATATTTAATTTGTTCTGTTATATGATTTTTTCCCTCTTCTATTGGAAGATTTTTTGTATTTTCTACTACCTCGTTTACTTTGGTTTCAAATTCTGTTATAGCTTCTTCCACTTGTTGTTTGCTTGTAAAACCATCTGTGTAATAGTTTTTTAAACTTCCTGATCCAATATTAGCATGGTATTTGTTTTCAGTATCTTTTGTTACTCTTAAATTAAGTTTTTGAAAATTAACATAAAAAACTTCAGGATTATCTGCATAAAATGCATATCTTGCTGCATTCATTGCTGTCTTTAATTCTGAACTTCCTTTCATGTAACTTTCAAGTTGTTCTTGTGTTACATATTTGTTATTCTCTGCAAGATCAAAATTCTCTGTTCCTGTTTTTAAAATTCCTTGAATATACATATCATATATTCCATTATATACCTTTTTAGCTGTTTCATTTAATTGTTGATAATGAAACTTTGTATTTTCTATATTTTGTGCCTCTGTTGCATATACAAAATTGTTAAATTGAATAAAACTAAATTGTGTTATACATACTATCATTAATACGATAACTGCTATTGTTTTTTTTAGTTTCATAAATCCTTTCCCCCTTTTTACTTTTATAAACAATTCGTGTACATAACGTTTCTATTTTATCATATTTTGGGTAGCTAGTCAATATTTATTTCTTGTAATTTGTATTTTATATATGATAAAATTACCTTAAAAGAATGTTTACTTGGTTATTTAGAAAAATAGAATCTTGAGCCTACCTTGGTGACGAACAGATAAACTCAAGACCATACATAGGTAGATTATTGACATTGTTTTATGTTTTATAAAAGCAAATAAAAAATTAGGTAAAAAATACAAAAAATCCAACTCCTTAATGGGCTGGATTTCTTATTTTTTTTATATTATTTTAATTCTGGATATCCTTTGCTATTAAGATTATCTAAATCCCAAATATTTTCATCAAACTCTAAATTCTTATAGAATTCTTTGTTTAACTCTGACTTAGAAACAGCATCTAGATTTCCAGCTGTATTTGATGTAGCATCACTTTTTCCTGTTGCTTGAGAATATTCATAACATTTTGTAAGCATTGTTTTTATAAAAGATTCATCTCCATACATAAATTTGCTAGGAAGCATCTCTTCTGTATAAGCTGACATATTTCCAAATGACAATGAATTTTTGATACGACTTGTGTTACCATTTGGTAATCCAACGATTCCTGCATTTTGTTTTCTGTTTTTATTTTCTGAGTCAGCTGTTCTTTCAATATTTACGTCTGCTATTACATTTGATACTGTAACATTTGTTTCTGTAGAGCCTATAATTCCTGCATTTGCTATTGCTGTAACAGATAAATTACCATCTACATATACATTTGTTACTGTTCCACCATATTTTCTACCAACAAGTCCTGCAATATATACACCACTTCCACTCAAATTCGCATTTTTGATACTAATTCTATCAAATGTTGAATTACTATTATCTACTGCTACAACTACTGCAACATTGTTTCTACCTTGTACAGTTACATCTTTAAATTTCATATTAGAGAACTTAGCTCCTGAACTTTTTAATGCAAATATTCCAACAAAGTCTGTTGTTGCTTTTGTATTTGTACAATTTTCTATATTTAAGTTTTCTACTGTTCCATTAAATTGTTCAAATAATGCACTATTATTTAGATTTGAAATTTTGTGTCCTTTTCCATCTATTTTTCCTGTAAATGTTCCTGCTATAACAGTATTTGTCGTACCTGTATGTCCAGCAAAGTCTATATCACCTGTTAATTCAAATAATCCACCTGTTTCAGCATTTAGTTTTTCTACAAATTCATCTTTATTTGAAATCTTCACAACTAAGCGTTCTACAGAACAGTCTCTAGTAATTACATTACTAACAGCTCCACCAATTAAAGCTAAATCATTTCTACTACCTAAGAACATTTTTAAACCTGTAGCATTTATTTTTTCTGCTGTACTAGATTCTATTTTATTAGCTAAAGCTCCTGAAGTAGTATTAGTTCTTGGAATATCTGTATTTTCTAAAGTTAAATTTCCAACATATCCATATCTAATTTTATTAAATATAGGTATTTTATTACCAATTATTTTATGTCCATTACCATCTAATCTACCCATAAATGTTTGTGTTACATTTGTTGTCATTTCTGAGAAGTCAATGTCATTATCTAGAACATAGTATCCATAAGGTTTCTCATTAATTTTTTCTACTAATTCTTGTGCTGTTTTTATATGTGTTACTTCAACATCTGTTCCAAGTGGGTCAGCCACAAAGTCATTTGTAGCACTCTTTAAGTAATGATAATATATCTTTCTAAGATTTGTTCTTTGAGAGATATTTCTATCTCCTTTATTTGCATCATTTGTTAATGCCTCAGTATATCTGTCTATCATATATTGAACATCAATATATTTATTATTATTAATATTTTCTTCAACTGTTGCATATCTACTCATTTTGTATTGTTTCCAATCCATTTCAGTACCAGTTACCATTTTAGTAATTTTCTTAATTGCATCTAAGTCATTAGCAGATGCTTTGCTACCATAAGTAACATATCCATCAACTCCAGCATAACCTAACATTTCAAAGAAATTACGTTTAGTAGAGAATGCATCAGCATATCCACCATCTAAATGACCTAAAAACCAACGGTTTACCCATACGGATTCAAATCCATAATCATTTGAACCAAGTCCATTAATTACAGCTAATCCTCTTACACTTACTCCCCAAGCATTATTTGGTCTTAGCACAATTCTATTATCATATAAAGCTTCTAATGATGTTAAATTCATAGCAGTAGCTTGTGCTGCCGTAATTCCTCCCCAAGAAGACCAACCAGCAGATATATTCATTCTTGTAGCAATCTTTGCTTGTTGTTCTGGTGTTAATCTAATAAATGCTTTTCCTTCAATATAATCTAGTAAATCTAGTGCATTTTGTTGTCCTTTATAATAATTTTCTAATTTTTCCCTTGTATTAATTCTCTCAGGAGTTAGATTTTGAGTCGCATTACCTTCTTTATTCAAATAGAAAGATGTATTAAAGTAATATGGTCCAACATCTTGAGTAAGATTGTTTTCACTCCAATTAGCATATTGTTGAACATTACCTTCTGTAAGTGTTTCAAGTTGCACTCTAGCACCACGTTGATATAACATTATTTTATCATATAAAGCGTGTTCAAATTCGTGTGTCCAAGTATCAAAATTAGTAAGTCCTGGTCTTGCTTGAAACCATAGGAATCCAGCAGTATTACCTACACCAGCTGAGCTACCACCTGGTTGCCATAGTCCAAAAACTTCACTAAAATTCTTAAAGAATGGATATTCTAGACCAACTTTTCCTTGTGTATAAACTGGACCTGTTGATATTACAATATTTGTACCAGGGAAATAAGTATTTTTATAACCTGTAATTATTTTTGTACAATCATAGACCATAATACAGTAGTTATTCCATTTTTTATAGTCAAATGAATCTGCTAAAGTAGAAAAATGGCTTTTTACAAGTTTAACATGATTATTTACTTTGTTTTCAACTTCTGTTCTTCCAGCTTCAGTCTGAGGATCTTTATGATATAATTGTGAAGGTCCAAATTGTAAATGAGCAGGTCCAGAAATCATATACGCACAATCATTTGGTAAAGTAATAACTGGAAGTATCATTTTTGCCTTTTTGGTAAGTTGATACCAACCACGATACCCTATTTCAGGTAGATGATTTACTGAAACTTCAGCTAGTATATTTCTAGCACCAAAATACTCAGTAAACCAGTCATTTACATCTTCATATCCACCAATATTAGCTATTATATAATTTAGGAAATAGCCAACAGTTGAACTTCCTGTATATTTTTTTAGACAACTTGTATAAAATCCATCTGTTCCTCCTGGATTTAGATTTCCTACAAGTACTTCATTTGCTACATTATATAATGTCATCGCATTTGAATACATTTTACCTTCAAATAGTAATATGTCTGATACTCTTGCACCACCTATTTCAAATCCATACCAACGTTGATAATAGTTATAAGCATATATCATTTTATTTATTTTTTCAGTTCCTATTAATTCTTTTTCTATTTTTTTGTTTAGAACTTCATTATTCAACATAAGTATACTACTTTCATCATTTTGTAAAATTTGAAGTGCTATTTCTTCTGCCATATTTTTAATTACATTATTATAATTATCTCTATATAATCTGCTATCTGCTGCTGCAGTAAGTGGCTCTAAAACTGTGTTATAATCTAATGATTTTATATAATCAGCTAATTTTTTTACAACTTCTGAGTCTTCATTTATAATATAATTTCCAAACGCATAACTTAGATTTAATTCTGGTATTTTATATATTGCAATATTTCCCATAAGTTTTTCAAAGTTTACTTCATATTCCTGTACTGTATAATCAGTAAATACCACTTTTATTTTTGTTATTCCACTTTCAATTATTTTCTTAGCTATATCATCTGTTATCATTGTGTTTGTATCACATAGCAATTCTTTTGTTTCTGGATGATATAAGTCTTCTAATAAGTATCTTCCAACTAGTCTTTCGTCTAGCTTTTCTAATACTTGGTTTCCATCTCTAATTTCTTCTATTTCAATTCCATCGTGCGTTCCACAGTCATCTTCTCTGATTATTAAGTCTGATGCAACGTCAACAAGTCTTCTTGTTAAGTATCCAGAGTCGGCTGTTCTTAAGGCTGTATCGGCAAGACCTT
>CAPBNZ010000045.1:14010-14892 GCA_948585895.1 uncultured Clostridia bacterium
AACAAGATTTGATTGGAATCTCAACAGCTTTACCTGATGTGTCGGCCATAAGTCCACGCATACCTGCAATTTGTCTTAACTGGTTCATGTTACCTCTGGCTCCAGATTGTGCCATCATGAAGATTGGGTTTAGGTCGTCAAAGTTGTTCTTCATAGCTTCTGTAACGTCTTTAGTTGCTTTTTCCCAAACTTTGATAACTGCTTCATATCTTTCTTCATTTGTTATTAAACCACGTTTAAATTGTTTTCTTATATTAGCAACATCTTCATCAGCTTTTGCTAATATTTCTTTTTTAGCTTCTGGTACGGCAACATCAGCAACAGATACTGTGATAGCACCCTTTGTTGAGTATTTGTAACCTAAAGCTTTAACATAGTCTAATACTTCTGCTGATTTAGATAGTCCATGTGCATTTATACATTTTGCTATAATTGTTCCTAAGTTTTTCTTTATAACTGGGAATTCAATTTCTAGGTCAAATGCTTTTTCTGGATCTGTTCTATCTACAAATCCTAAGTCTTGTGGTATTCCTTCATTGAATATAATTCTACCAACTGTTGTTTCTATTGTTTTTGTTTTTATTTCGCCGTCTATTTCTTTTGACATTCTTACTTTTATTTTACAGTGTAAGCTTACATCTCCATTTTGGTATGCCATTAATGCTTCGTCTTTATCAGAGAAGTACATTCCTTCTCCCTTTTCTCCATCAATTTGTACAGTTAAGTAGTATGAACCTAGAATCATATCCTGTGTTGGTACTGCAACTGGTTTACCATCTTGTGGTTTTAATAAGTTGTTTACTGAAAGCATTAAATATCTAGCTTCTGCCTGTGCTTCTGGTGTTAATGGTACGTGAATAGCCATCTGGTCACCGTCGAAGT
>CAPBNZ010000046.1:0-6979 GCA_948585895.1 uncultured Clostridia bacterium
TGGTTCCGGGTTTAAATGGTGACATCTAACTAATATTTGGTTAGATGTCACCATTTAAACCCGGAACCAATGGGGACCAATAGGGACCAATGGAGACGGAATCGATGGATGTTTTTAAACTAAAATAGATAGTGTTGACAAGTTAAAAATTAATGTATATAATAAAACCATAAAAGAGAAAGGAGCGATTTTTATGAAAATAAAAATAACAGGAAAGGAACTAAAGATAACAGAAGCAATGAATGATTATGTAGAAAGAAAATTGGAGAGAATAGATAAATATTTTGAAGAATCAGAAGCAGAAGTTACTTTAAAAACAGAAAAAAATGAACAAATTGCAGAAATTTATGTTACAGCTAATGGAGAAAAATACCGAGCAGTAACAGAAGACAAAGACATGTATGCATCAATTGATAAAGATATTGATATTTTAGAAGGTCAAATTAGAAAAGCTAAAACAAAAAAAGAAAAAATGATGAGAGAGGCATCGATTAAAACAATGGAAGTAGAAAATCAAGCTACTGCCGAAATAAAAGATGAAATTATAAAAACATCTTATTATGAAATTAAACCAATGTTACCAGAAGATGCAATTTTAAAATTAAAAGAAAAACCAAGTCATAATTTTTTAGTATTCCTTAATGTTGAAACAGGAAAGGTAAATGCCATTCATAAATTAAAAGATGGAAAAAATTATGGTTTAGTAGAACCAGAGGCATAACAATAATAATATATTTTTTATAAAAAAGGAAAAGGCAGGAAATCAAATCCTGCCTTTATGTATTTTACAAGAAAATAAATAAAAACAAAATTTAACTTCCTACCAAAATGAAGATTAGTAACTAACTAAAAACGAAACTATTTCATTTGTTGTTCAGCTTGTTGTATCATTTTTCTAACCATGTTACCACCAATTCTACCAGCATCTCTTGCAGATAAATCACCGTTATAACCTTGTTTTAAGTTAACACCAACTTCACTAGCTACTTCATATTTGAATTTATCTAAAGCAGACATAGCTTCTGGAACTAATTTTTTGTTTGAATTTGTTGCCATTGTTTTTTCACCTCCTGTAATATTACATATCAGAAAAAACTTTTGCTTTTTCTAATACTATCATTCGCCAAAACACAAGAAAATAAACAAGTAATTTTTTCCAGAAAACTGTAAGAAAATCAAAAACAAAAATGATAGATTACACCCACTTGCAATTTAAAAAAATTAAAGTTATAATAAAAAGTAACGAATAAGGAGTGAAAAATATGTACAAATTAGTGGCTATTGATTTAGATGGAACAATGCTAAATCAATATGGAGTAGTTACAGAAAATACAAAAAATGTAATAAAGAAGACAATACATAAAGGAATCGATGTTATCATTGCTTCAGGAAGACCAATTGATTCTATCCAAGCCATAGCAAAGGAAATTGAAAGTCAAAATTATTTCATAGCAGGTAATGGAGCACTTGTTTATGATATTCAAAAAAAGGAAATTATGTATGATAAGTTTTTGCCAAAAGAAAAAGTTTTAGAGATTATTAAAATATGTGAAGAAAATAGTATATCTTACAATGTTTACACACAACAAACCATATTAGCAACTGCTTTAAAATACAATGTTTTATACTATCAAAAAGAAAATTTAAAAAAAGAAGAAAGTAAACAAACTAAAATTAGTATTATCGAAAACATGTATGAATATGTAAAAGATAAAAAAGAAGAAAAATTTCTAAAAATGACAATTTGTGATGATAACCAAACGGTATTTCAGTCTATTATCAGAAAATTAAGAAAAATAGAAGGAATTGAAGTATTAGACGTATCTCATATGTCTAGAAAAACAATAAAGCAAGGAACAGAAGAAATAACAATAGAGTATTATTATACAGAGATAACAGTAAAAAATGTTGATAAATGGTATGCATTAGAATATTTAATGAAAAAATTAGATATTAAAAAAGAAGAAGTGATAGCAATAGGAGACAACATTAATGATAAAAAAATGATACAAGAAGCTGGATTAGGAGTGGCAATGGGAGATAGTACGCCTGTTGTAACACAAATAGCAGACTATGTAACAAGTTCAAATAAAGAAGAAGGAGTAGCCAAAGTATTAGAAAAATTTTGTTGATAAAAGAGATGCCCACAGAAGGCATTTTTTATATTCTAGGAAAGTTCTAGGAATTTCCTAGAATATTTAATATTACAGATATATTACAAATGTATTAACTTTTAGTAACAACAATTAAATTCGTTGATTTTAAAGTACATTTGCGATAAAATAAAAGAGATAGATATTTTGTAAAAAATACAGAAAAAATAAATTTTAGAGGAGGAATTTGTCATGGCAACAAATCCAATGCAAAGAAAAGCAAGAAATTCATTTTTATTAGGTATGTTAGTAATGTTATTAATTGCAGGAATTGTAATAGGAATATTATTTATGCAACTAATGAGTAAAGTAAAAAAAGAACAAGAGAACTTAAAAGCAAGTGTAAATGCATATGTATTAAATCAAGATGTTAGTTCAGGGCAAGTAATTACAACAGATATGTTAACCAAACAAACAGTTAACAAAAATCTGGTACCAAGTAATGCAACAAGTGATATTAGTATAATTGAAAATTATGCTTTACAAGATAAAGAAGGAAATGACATCTATACAAAAATAAAAAACAATGAACCCAAATTATATATCACAAAAAACAACTCAGAATATGAAGTACAAAAAGAAGAAGAAACCGATAACTATTACATCAGTAAAAATAATAATAAAGAATATCTTGAATTAAATAGTGTACCATTAGTAGCCAAAGTAACTATGAAAAAGAATACATTAATTACTACAGAATTGTTAAATAAAAGTGATAATATTGTACAAAATGATGTTAGAAGACAAGAATATAACATGATTGTGTTACCAATGGATTTAGTAGAAGGCGATTATATAGATGTCAGAATCATGTTGCCATCTGGACAAGACTATATTGTAATTAGCAAAAAAGAAGTAGGAATACCACAAATTAATGGGGTAGATTCAGAAGATACTATTTGGGTGAACCTAACAGAAAATGAAATATTACACATGAGTTGTGCTATTATTGATGCTTATAAAGTAAGAGGAGCAAAAATCTATGCCACTAAATATACAGAAGCAGGAATGCAAGAAGCAGCAACACCAACCTATCCAGCAAATGAGAGTACATTAGCACTTTTGCAAAACAACCCAAATATTTTGGAAAAAGCAATGAATGAAATTAGAACAAGATACAATAATACAAATGCATCACAATTAAGAAATGATTATATTAACAGTGCAATTAATAGTCAGGGAGACCAAGCACAATCTAATGTAGAAACGAACATGCAAGAAAGTATAACCAATTCAAGAAATGCTAGAAAAGAATATTTAGATTCTTTATCAGGAGCAGTTCAATAAAAAGGAGAGAAACATACATGAAGAAAATAGGGTTTATAGGAGCCTATGATAAAACAGATTTAATTTTATATATAGCTAAAATATTAACAGTATTACAAAAAAAGATACTAATAATAGATGCTACTGTAAATCAAAAAGCTAGATATATAGTGCCAGCAATAAACCCTGCTATGAAATATGTTACAGACTTTGAAGATATTGATATAGCAGTTGGATTTAGCAGTATAGAAGACATAAACAAATACTTAGGAATGTCAGAAGGGCAAGAATTAGAATATGATTTTGCTTTAATCGATACAGACAATATAGAAGGGTTTAGAAATTTCGAACTAGTAACAGCACAAAAAAATTATTTTGTAACATCTTTTGATAATTATTCTTTAAAAAAAGGATTAGAAGTTTTAAGTGGGCTACAAGAAGTAGTAAGTTTAACAAAAGTTTTATTTTCAAGAGAAATGTTAAAAGAAGAAGATGATTACTTAAATTTTCTTTCTTTAGGATATAAAGCAATATGGAACGAATATAGAATCTACTTTCCAATTGAAAATGGAGATTTAAGTGTTATCTATGAAAATCAGAGAGTAGCAAAAATAAAATTTAAAAAATTAAGTGTACAATACAAAGATGGATTAGCTTATATAGCAGAAGAAATATTAGGAGATGTAAGTGAATCTAACATAAGAAAAACAATTAAAGTTATTGAAAAAGGAGTATAGTTTCCAATAAATAACAAGCAATAGGAAGGAGAATGAAATAAAATGTCAATTGTGACTTTTTGGAATAATGGAAAAGAACAAACTGGAAAAACATTATCCTTAGCAGCCATTTGTACCCATTTAGCAATCGAGCATAATTATAGGATATTAGTTATTTCAACTGGATATCAAGACGAAAACCTAGACAATTGTTTTTGGGAACAAAAAAAAGTAAAAAAGAATTTAGGATTGTTTGGACCAAATACTAATATAGCAATGCAAGAAGGAATTGCAGGATTAGTCAAAATTATGAAAAGTAATAAACTATCTCCAGATATTATCACAAATTACACAAAAATTATATTTAAAGACAGACTAGAAATATTACCAACATTTAAAGGAAACCCAAATGAATACAATGACATTAGAAGATATTATCCTGAAATTATTAACTTAGCTAACAATTATTATGATTTAGTATTGGTAGATTTAGACAAACAGTTACAAGATGATGTAGCAGAAAACATCTTAACAAATTCAAACTTAATTGTAGCAAATTTAAGCCAAAGATTAACGAGCATTAATACTTTTATGGAAATAAGAGAAGAACAACCAATGTTAAAATCTAAAAAAACATTACTATTAATTGGAAGATATGATAAATTTTCAAAATACAATGTAAAAAATATTTCCAGATATATGGGAGAAAGAAACAAAGTTTCAACTCTTCCATATAATACATTATTTTTTGAAGCATGTGAAGAAGCAAAAGTACCAGATTTATTTTTAAGACTTAAAAAAATAGGAGAGGACGATAGAAATAGCTTCTTTTTACAAGAAGTAAAAAGAACTGTAGACAATATTATATATCGATTAGAAGATTTGCGATAAGCAGGTAAGGAGGGAAAAACTAAATGACAATAACAAACATCATATTAATACTAGTAGTATTAGCCATTGTAGGTTATATCATTTTTTATAGTATTAAGAAAAAGAAAACCGCAGAAGTAGAAGTTCAAGTCAATGTAGATGACAAAACATATACAATCGAGAAAATGATTGAATTTGTAAAAAGAAGATTAGATGAAATAACAAAAATCAATTTATATGACATAGGTCTTTCAGAAGAAGAATTAAAAAGAAGAAAAAATAAAAAATACGAATTAAAAAAAGCATTAAAAGGATGTACATATGGAGATGTAAATGATAAAAAATATGTGAAAGAATTGATTTTTGATTTATTACAAAAAGAGTATGGTGTAACAGAAAGCAACATATCAAAAGCTATTTCATTTGACATTCCTTCCCTTCTAACAGCACAAGACAAATTTGATATATTAATTTATAGTTATAAAAAAGAGTTTGGTTATGAAGCGTTAACAGAATTAATCAAAAAATATAATTTAGCGACCTTAAAATATGTAGAAGGAGAGACGAAACCTTCTTATGTAATAACCACAAACGAAATAGAAGAAATTTATGAAAAAGAAAATATTGTATTATCTTTTCATGACAAATTAGCAGTTGTAGTCCAAAGGATTTATCAACATTATAAAGGGTATAGTAGCATTGATGAAGTAAGAGACATGAATATAGATGGTGTATCAGGAGGAGTATCAGGACTTCCAGAAAGCTTTTTAAGCCAAGTTGCACAAACTGATGGAGACTATTTAGAACAAGTATCAGAACATAAAGTACCAAGAGCTTGTGATAGCATTTGGATATTTTTCCAAGGTAAATCAATACGTTTAGCATTTTTATCTTTTGGAACAGAATCCGAATTAAAAAGAGTATGCCAAAATATTTATAAATATAACAATCCAGGACAATTATCTGACACCAATGGATACAAAATCAATGAAATGAAAGATGGTTCTCGTGTTGTTGTAGTAAGACCAAGTTTTTCTGAAACATGGGCGTTTTTTGTAAGAAAATTTGATGTTAAAAGAGCCACTTTAGAGCAATTAGTAACTTTGCCAGGAAGTGAAGATGCCATTGAACTATTAAAATATCTAGTAAAAGGTGCAAGAATTACATCCATTACTGGTGAACAAGGTTCTGGTAAAACAACCTTGTTGATGGGAATGATTGAAAATATTTATGAAACGATGAACATTCGTGTTCAAGAAACAGCCTTCGAGCTTCACTTAAGAAAAATATATCCAACCAGAAATATTTTAACATTTAGAGAAACAGATACCATTTCAGGACAAGAAGGTTTGGACGTTCAAAAGAAAACAGATGGTTCAGTAAACATTATCCGGAGAGGTTGCAACAGACCCTGTAGCATCTTGGATGATACAAGCAGCCCAAGTTGCATCTAAATTTACTTTATTTACACACCATGCAAAAACCTTTCCAAACTTAGTAACAGCACTTCGAAATTCTATGCTTAGAACAGGTGTATTTAATGATGAAAAAACAGCAGAAGAACAAGTAATACAAGTTTTAAATTTCGATGTACACCAAGTAAAAGACTTCAGGGGAAGAAGATACATAGAAAGAATAACGGAATGTATTCCATTGGAAAGTAAAAATGAGTATACTTTTGAACATAGAAATGAAAAGACATTAGAAGGAAAATTTGATAAGTTTTTTGATAATGCAACAAGATATTTTTCTAAAACAACAGATCGACAATTGTATACATATCGAAATATCATGGAATATGTGGATGGGGAATATGTAATAACCAATCCAATTACAAATACCAACATAAAGGAAATGCGTAATAATATGGATGAATCAGATGTGGAACAATTTGATAAATTTGTTGAAAAACATTGGGGAAATCAATTAAGACAAACTATTCCAGTGAATAGTACAGCAGAAGAAGTAGAGCCA
>CAPBNZ010000046.1:6994-14631 GCA_948585895.1 uncultured Clostridia bacterium
AAAAACGTGGAAGAAAACCTAAAACAGCAACTAAAATATAATATGAATATAAATGTAAATGTTACTTCATAAAAATATAGTAAACATAATAGGAAAATAGCAAAGAGATTTTTAAAAAGAAAGAGGTGAGATAACAAGTGGATAATCGTGTATTATTTTATATAATGGGTGGAGCAGCAGTAGCTTTTGTATTAATTGTCATTGCTTATATCATTTTATCTAAGAAGATGCAAAAATCGGAATATAGAAGAATACAAAAATTACAAGAAGGAACCAAACAAAAAACGTTTTCAGCTGAAGTATTATTTCAAAAGTTATATCTTACTTATATAAAAATACCATTTATTAAAAGATATGCTCTAAAAATAAGAAGAAGACTGGAAATTGTAAATGTAGATGATGAATATAACACAAGAAAAGGAACCGCTAAAATATTAACGAAAGCACTTGTTATTATTGTACCAGTCATTGCCATTACCATTATGATAACTTCTTCTAATTATCTACTAATGTTCATCTTATTGATTTTTGAAGTTTTTATGATAGATACTTTAATTGATGGCTCAGTAGATAAAATAGATAATAAAATATTAAAAGAACAAATCGACTTTTTTTCAGAAATTAGACATGCTTACCATGAGTTTAATATGGTAGAAGAAGCAATTTATCAAGTATCACAAGATGATGAAAAAAGTATTTCCAGACAAGGGGAAAAAATATATGAAATATTGATTTCAGATGACCCAGAAATGGAACTAGAAAAATATTATGACATTGCACCTAATAGCTTTTTAAAGGAGTTTGCGGGAGTTTCCTATTTAACAAAAGAATTTGGTGACAAAAAGATAAATGGTGCCTCTTTATATTTAAAAAATGTTAACAATATAACACAGGAAATGCAATTAGAAATTTTGAAAAGAGATAAGTTAAATTATGTATTTCAAAGTTTATCTGTTATTTCCATTGCACCTGTTTTGCTGTTAGAGCCATTAAAGAATTGGGCTGTTCATAACTTTTCTTTTGTAGCAAGTTGGTATGAAGGAAAACCAGGAATGATTGTACAAATTTTAATCTTAATTTTAACATTTGCTTCCTATATATTAGTTAGAAAATTAAAAGATAATGGTTCAACAGGAATTAATACAAAAAACACAGAAAATCCATGGCAGGCTAGGTTATATAAAAAGAAACCAGTAAAGAAAATAGTAGATTTATTTATACCAAAGGTAGGAACAAAAGAATACAGGAAAGTGAAGCAATATTTAAAAGATGCAGCTTCTCCTTTGAAAATAGAATGGTTATATATGAATCGAATCGTCATGGCAATTGTAACTTGTATGGCATCTATTGCTATATTTGCACAATTACATGTAATTGCAATTAATTATATCTATACAGAGCCAACTACAGACTATGATATCCTAGGTGAATTATCAGGAAAAGATGCGAAAAAGGCAATGGAAATTACACAACAAGACAATAAAATTTTAGACCAATTTAGGGGAAAAACCAAAACAACAACCAATCAAATAAAACAAGCAGTACAAAAATTAAAATATTATGAAGAAGCAAGTGAGGCAGAAATAAAACAAGCAACAGAAAGAATTCAAAATAAATTAAAAATTGTCAACAGTGATTATATGCAATGGTTTGAGTTGCTATTAGCTTTTGTATTTGCATTGGTTGCCTACATGGCACCAATTTGGTTATTAATCTTCCAAGTAAAGATGAGACAATTAGAAATGGAAGATGAAGTAATGCAATTTCAAACCATTATCTTGATGCTAATGAGAATTGAAAGAGTTAGTGTTGAAATTATCTTAGAATGGTTAGAAAGATATTCAAATATCTTTAAAGCACCAATTACAAAATGTGTAAATAACTATGAAGCTGGTGCCTGGGAAGCCTTAGAAGCCATGAAGGAAGAAGTAAGTTATATACAATTTGTTAGAATTATTGAAAGTTTACAAGCCGCAGTAGAAAAGATACCAATTACAGATGCCTTTGATGAATTAGATTCAGAAAGAGAATACTATCAAGAAAAAAGAAAAGAATCAAATGAACGATTAATCCAAAGAAAAGGAATGATAGGAAAAGTAATCGGTTTTGCGCCCATGGTATGCCTATTTGTTTGCTATTTAATTATTCCATTAGTATTTATAGGATTTACCAGTATGTCAACTTCATTTAGCAATATGCAAACTAAAAAATTCTAAGGAGGGCTAGTAATGGAAAATGCATCAAAAGCTTTAATAATAGCAGGTGAAGTATTAATTTCAATTATCATTATAAGTGCATTGGTGCTTATGTTTAATAATTTAACTAGTTACCAAAAGGTGAAAGAACAGAATGAACAAGAAAATGAAGTAATTCAGTTTAATGCTAGATATGAAGCCTATAATAGAGAGGACGTTAGAGGAAATGACTTATATTCTCTCATTAATCGAGTAGTAGATTATAATGAAAGAAAAACAACACAAGGAACAGAAGGACAAGAATTTGCTTATGAACCAATTACAATAACAGTTAATTTAAAATCAGAAGATGGAAAAGACCAAACATCATTTGCATATGATGGTATCTTAAGAATTTTTACTAAAAAACAGGTACCAAGCAGTTATTTTACAATAAATGCTACGAATAATACTTTTAAGAATTTATTTAAAAATCATGTATTTGAAATTGAAACAAACTATGGTAGAGAAAGTATAGCGAATCTAACAAATAGTCTTACTAGAATATTTATAGAAGATGCACAGTTTAGGGAATATCTAGAAAGTGATATTAATAAGGCAAAACAGGTTATTTACAATTATAATTCATATGCAAAAGAAGCACTTTCTGTAGAAAATAGCAAATTAGAGAGCAGTTGGAAAAGTTTAGATGAACAATCTGAAATTAGAAAAGATGTATATACTTATTACGAATATCTTCAATTTACAAGAGCACATTTTAAATGTATAAATGTAAAATATAATAAAGGAACGGGAAGAATTGTGCAAATGGACTTTCGATTTACAGGAAAAATTAATTAAATAGGAGTTTTGAGAATATGGAAAATGCATCAAAAGCTTTAATAATGGCAGCAAGTGTTTTAATTGGAGTAGTAATTTTATCACTGACAGCGTATCTATTCATGTATTTTGGTGGTTCTGTTAATGAAATGAATCAACAAATAGAAGAAGGTCAATTACAACAATTTAACAATCAGTTTACATCTTATGAAGACAAAAAGAATTTAACAATATATGATGTCATAACTGTAGCTAATTTAGCTAAAGAAAATAATGCATATTATGAACTAAAAGAAGCTAGTGAAAACAATTTTTATATAAAAGTAAAACTCAATAGTGTTGAATTAGAGAAGAAAAAAGAAGAGGAGATTTCCAATTTAGTAAAAAGTGAAAGCTTAAGTAATGATAATAAGTTATCACAATATAGCTGTAAGGTGAAGTTGAATCCTATTACAGGTAGAGTTAGTGAAATAAGTTTCCAAAAAACACCTTGAAAAAGAATAGAAATAATGTTATAATAAAGGAGTATTATGAAAAAAATAGCAATATTTTTTGCAATGATTATATTTATTGTTGTTGGAATGTTCTTTTTATATATGAATTATACGAATCATTATAATAATATACAAAAAGAAAACAAACAATTTGAGAGTTATTATCAAGAAGAGACATATGGAACCAATTTAGCATCTATCATAAACAAAGCTATAGACAACAATGAAAAAAATAAGATAGAAAAAGATGAAAAAGGGAGATATAATGAAAATGACACCAATTCAATAAACATTGATATAAAGATGCTAGATAATGATAAGACCTATCATATGGAAAAACTAGCAAATGGTGGAATGAGTACATTTACATTATATTATGGTCAAATAAAATTTAAATGTACAAAAATGGAATATCATAACAAAACAGGAAGAATAAAATATATGTTATTTGAGCAAATAACACAATAGAGTTTAGTTATTAATATTTATCAGTTAGATGTGATAAGTGAATATAGTAGAGAAAAACAAAGGAGGAAAAAATTATGGAGAATGCATCAAAAGCATTAATTATAGCAGGTGCTATATTAATATCAATTGTTTTGATAACATTTGGTGTTATCATTTTAAATCAAGGTTCAGAAGTTATTAACAATAGTTCATTAAGTGAAACAGAAGTTACAACATTTAATGCAAAGTTTACACCATTTGAAGGAAAAAATGTAAGAGGAAGTAAAGTAAATAGTTTATTAAACACAGTACTTCAAAACAATTTATCACAAGATGATGAGGGAAAAAAAGTTGAGGTAACAGGAGCTATTATTTTAGCAAAGGATGCAAAGACAATTGGTACGAAAGCCGATTCAGGAAAGACATATATAGTAGAGTGTGTGTATAACGAAAAAGGAAGTGCTATAATCAATGAAATTAAAATAACTGAAAATTAATAAGAAAGGATGATATACAATGGAAAATGCAGCAGAAGCCCTAAAAATAGCAGCTTGGGTATTAATATTTATAGTTGCATTATCGATTGGTATAAACTCCGTAAACCAAACAAGGCAAACAATGGATACTATTTTGGCATACAATGACAAAGAATACGAATATACCTATGTGGAAGAAAGCCCATCCACGCAAAGAGAAGTAGGCATTGAATCCATTCTACCTACCATATATAAAGCTTATAGTGAAAATTACAAAATAATATTTCCAGAGGAGTATACTTTATATACAAAGAAAATAGATGGTGAAGAAAAGAAAATAAATTATATAGATTTAGAAAAAGAATCGTTAGGAAATAATACAAATTTGAAAAAACTATTGATAGAAGCCATATTATATGGGAAAGAGGAAAAAAAGGACGAGCTAAAGAAGTCTTTTCCGAATATTAAATTTCCAAAAAAAGGAGAAGCTTTATATAACAAATTGAAAGATGAAGTAAAGTTGAAAGAAAAATTAGGGGTATATTACCAAGAAGAAACAGAAAATGCTGAACAAAGCTCAACTTTAGATGCGAATAAAACGAAAAAAAGAGTAATTACATATGAAAAAAGATAAGAATTAATTGTAATATAGTATGTAAAAGGAGGAAAAAATGAGCGAAAAAGGATCAATCAGTTCTACTTTAACAATTGTAGTAGGAAGTTTAATCGTAGTTGCTATCATGTGTATAGCACCATTAATAAATACAGCAAAAAGAGCAGATAATATATCTCAAAATTCTTTACAAACTGCACTAACTAATTTTGCTAATCAAGCATGTAACAAAGGTGCGTTATATGAAGAAGACTTTAACAAGCTAATAGAAGAAATAACAGGACCTAACACTTATGATATAGAATTAGAAGTATATGCATTAGGTGAAAATCCAAGTAAGAAAACTTCACAAGTAGTATCCAAAAAAATAGGAGAGAATGTTTATACAATTTATTATACTTCTCAAATAAAAGAAGAATGGAAAGGTGAAGGAAAGGGAAAGTTTTCAATAAAAGAAGGAGACCAAATTCATGTATATGCCCAAAATACAAATACAACAATGGGAACAACTTTAGGTTCACCTACAAGTAGTGATATATCTAATATTATAGCAGAAGCAACAGCAACTTGTAACAAGAAGTAAATAGAATAATTAAATGAATAGCTTGTAATATAAATTACAAGCTATTAAAATATCAAATACAAAGGAAAGATAAATTATGAGTTTAGATAAACTAGCTATCATCTTTTTTATCATAGTATTGCCCATTTCAGTTATATTAAATGCTTATACAGATAGTCAAATTGAAACATTAAATTTGCAAATATCTTATGATAATAAATTAAAAAATGCTACTTATGATGCTGTAAAAGCATTTCAATTAAATACAATAAACAGCAGTACATCAGATTTAGCCAATTCTAAAATACGAGATATAGAAGCATCTGTCAATACTTTCTTTAACTCTATGTCTACCAATTTTAATGTGGGAGGTTACAATACAGCAACTTTACAAGAATATGTGCCAGCATTAGTTTATACAATGTATGATGGTTATTATATTTATTCACCATATACCAATACATTACCAGAGGATACCTATACAAAAATAGATGCTAATGGTAATCCAGTTTCAGATGATTCCAATGCTACTTATAAAAATGAAGAAAAGCTTTATGGACTAAAACCATTTATACATTATAGTTGTGAATATAAAAGAGATAACGATAACTTTGTTATAACCTATTCATTGGACAATTATATTACAATACAAGGAGTCATTAATGGTGAATGGGTAAATGATGCTGGCTATCTAGTAAGTGACATTGAAGAGGAAAGCAATACTATAAAATATAGAGGAATAAAAATACAACAAAATCAACAAATTCAGGAAAATTTAATAAATGATGAGGGAAAAAAAGGAAAGTATCCTTATCATAAAATCAATGGTGTTAAATATTATAAGAAAAATAATGAATGGGTTAGCTTGTTAAATGGAACAGAAAAGGCAAGTGGTGAGGCACTAAAAGATACTGATTCATCAGCTTATTATTATTATAAAGAAGCCAAGGAATTTATGGAAAGAATAAAAACATATGGTATAAAGAATTTAAGTACAGAAGATTGTGTTGACTCAAAATTAAAAGATGATAAAAAAATATTTGATGAGAACCAATGGCGGTATTGAAGAGCCAAATTCAAATTTCAACCAACATCGATTAGCTGTGATTAGGTATGCAATAGAAAAGAATTTATCTATAGCAATAGCCAATTATAATAATTATACTAATATAAAAACAAATTTCCAAATGCCAAAACTAAAAGAAGATGAATGGGATAAAATACTAAACAATATTTCAGTAATCAGTTTTATGCAAGGATTGAACATTGGTAACAAAGTGTACAATGGATATTCAATTGTAACCAACAATAATAATGAAGAAGTGGTAACAGAAAATTCAATTTATATAGCAAATAATAATGATTCGATATACTATAGTATTTTTAAAAAGGGCTTAAATGAAAGCATGATGAATAATCGTAACTATATAGGCATATTCAATATGGATTTACAAAGGAAATCAAAAGAAGCATCTTTAGGTACATGCTATTATTATCCAAAACTATTTTATGCAGATTATAATAGTGTAGTATATCAGACTGATGTAGAAAATTTAAAAAATTATAATGGAAATATATATCAATATATGAAAGATAAACCTAATTTAGCAAAAGTATACTACACAGCACTAGGGCGAGAACGCTATGGTATGTACAAAGCCAATCGAAATATGGAAGAACTAATTAAAAATTATAAGTAGTTAGAAGGAGGACGAAAATGAATCTTGGTGATACATTTATAACGATATTTGTTATTTTATTAGTTGCATGCATATTTTTCATATTTCCATTAATGGTAACAGCCAACCAAAGTGATAGTGCATCTCAAGTATCACTACAAACTTATATGACCAATTTTGTAAATGAAATATGTGATACAGGAAAAATAACAAAAGAAAGTTATGACAAATTAATAGAAACCATAACAGGACCAAATACTTATCAGATTGAAATAGAAGTAAAAATATTGGATGATAATCCAAGTAAAAAAATAATAGAGGAAAATCCAAGTATTGATTTAACGAAAATAGA
>CAPBNZ010000047.1 GCA_948585895.1 uncultured Clostridia bacterium
CAATGCTACAACTGTCATCATAAATAGTAGTATTATGCTTATTATATTTAAAATCTTATACATTTATTTCAACTCCTTAATCTAGTAGGCTCTAAACCATACTTCTTTGTCTTCTTTTATTTTATAAACTATTTTTTTCTTTTCTCTGTCATATTTTCTTTCAAGATTATCTTTCAAATAATTAACAAGATTTGCTGTAGCGAATATATATCCATTTTCTTGTAAATCTATCATTCTAGCTGTGAAATCTTTATCAAAATTTTTATTTGGTCTTAAATTAAATATATCTACTTTATGTCGTACATCTTTAAAATAATTTTTCATTTCCTTATCTTTATCCCAAATGTATTGTTCTAGTATATCAATGATTGGTTGTATTTCTTTAATAGCTGTACATGTATCGACAACATCGCTGTTAGAATCAAATTCTATTCCATAGCAACTATCTTCAATCTTATACCCTTGTCTTTTTAATTCATTTATTAATGGTTGATAAAACTCGTTATTACCTAATATTTGAATTTCGCCTTTTTCTATTGTTCCTACATAAGTTCTATACGCCATAATTATTTGTTCTCCTCATCTAATATTTTAAATATATCTCTTCTATTCTCTTTACCTATACTATCCCAACAATCAACTAATTTCTGCCTAATGGTATGGGTGTCATATCGTAAATTGTTGGATACTATTTCTATAAATTTGTTCATAGTATTCACATCAAGTTCGTGGTTATATATCCTTTTGGGTAATAGTGCGTAAATTAACAAATCTGTTAATCTTGCTATTTTATCTTCTTTATTCATTGCTATCACCTTCTAAATTATCATAAAAACTCCTAATTTCTTTAAATTCTTCTGATGTTGTTCCAAACACTTCAAAATAAGAATAAGTAAAACATATATCTACTTTAAAATATTTACCTTTAAATATAGTTGTCATAATATCACCTGCTATATTTCTAGTATTATATAAACTACAATTACCTTCACTATAATAATCTTTGATTGTCTCTTTTACTTTTTCGAGTTCTTCTTCTCTATTCATTGCTATCACCTTTGTATTTGTTTAAAATGCTAGATAACCTAACTAAATTAAATTTTATCGTGCCACCAAGTTCTTGTTCTAGATTATTGTGTGTATCTATCATTTTTCTTATTTCCTCAATCACTTCATCTCTTTGTTTGAGTTGTTCTTCTAGTTGTTCGTTTTCTTCATAACAATAATTAAATGTTTCTTTTAAATTTGAATATTCTAACTTTTCTTTTGCTAGCTTGTTTTGTAGTTCATACAATTCAGATCTATACTCATAAATAGTATTTTTGTGTGATTTTAGTGCTAGCTCTAAGCCATTCACTCGATGCAACAATTGTTTTTCAATCGGCGCAAAATCAATATCTTTTAGCTTGTTTATAAATTTTTCTAATTCTTCTTCACTCATACTTCCTACCTCTTCTTCTATTTCTTCGTAATCAAAATATTCTTTATCAGTTCTATAAACATCAAATGTCTCAAAATTATGTATAACTTCTAATAATTTTCTAACATATGTTGTTTCTCCTTTTTTAAACCGTACATACATCCCAACTTCTAATTTATCTTCCATATCTAAATCCTCCATTGTTTAACAGTTATAACAATCACCTATACTCAAATTGTTATATTCACTTTCCGAAACATCAATCCATAAATCTTTGTTGCCTTTTTGTATCTTTATGCTCCAACTTTGTGGATGCGTTACAGGAACATTTATAGTACTTCCATTTACATAAGAAGTTGAATAACTAACCCATGAAGCATGATATTTTTTATCGATAATAACTCCTGTCTTTGTTCCAAAACTAGCTTCTTGATATACTGCATATCCAATAAGTCCTAATATACCTACAATCATCAATATTGCTAGTATTTCTATAAAAACAAATCCGTTTTTTTTCATTTGCTTTCGCTTCCTTTCAATTCTTCCATTTTGTCTAGTACAAGATGAAATGTTTTCCAAACTTTAAACATATCAACATCATCTTTTATCCAAGAAGCATAATTTTTACAATACTCTTCTAGCTTATCCCAGTTTTCTTTTGATTGGGTGTTTTCTTGTTGGAGTTGTTCAATACAAATTCTAGCTTCACATCTCTCTAGTTCTGTTATATAACCTGTATGTGATATTCCTTTTAAAACTCTTTTAATTTTTTCTTCATTCATCTATATCACCTCTTTTTTCTACTGATTTTAAATCCTTATTTTTCAAAAAATGAACTAATTCTTTTCCTATTATTAATTTCAATTTATCTTTTTTTAATAAAGATTTATATATCTGATTTTCCTGTTCTAACAGTTGATTCTTCTCTTTTAATTTTTTAATAGTGTATAGAGCATCATAATATTTTTGTTCAAAATCCATACTACCCTCGTTTTAATTTATTTTGCTTATCAATAACCTTTGCTATAAGATGACCTGTTTTAGTTAATTCTCTATCCTTTTTGAATAAGCTTTTTTTATTCATAACTAACATTTCAGACTTAGTAACAAGAATTAAATTATCAGGATCTAGATTGCTTTTGTTTCCATCTGCAAATGCTACATTACAATCATTGGGAATAGGACCTTTTGTTTGTTCATAAACTATTCTATGCTTTAATTCGAATACATTAGGCTCTTGTGTTTTAACTTCTACATATCCATCGACATTGACTCTTTCATAACCAATAGGTTTATGATTGTGTGGAATATTGCTTTTTTTGAAAGTAGTTCTTCTAGCTATTTCTTGTGCTTCTTTTGACATATAATCATTCCAACTTTTACCTTTGTTTTTGGGAATATGTCCCCTTTCAAATCTACCAGTTAAACCACTATTCAAATGGTTATTTCCTCTAAAAGATTTAATATTAGTTTCTGTGATATTAGTTCCAAATTCATCATTAAACATAATAGCTAAGTTCTTAGCAGGGGTCATGTAATTATTAGTGATTAAGAATTCTCGCTGTTCTTTTGTATATCTAATCATCTTTACCCGTACCCAATAACATTTTTGGCAATTCACTACTTCTTCCATCAGTAGCTATAAATTTTTGAGCATCTAACACTGTTTGAGCATTATTAATTATTGTTTGTGCAACATCTGTAATTGCTTTACTTCGCTTTATTTCTTTATTTAATTTTTCATCATCCGATAATTCTTCCTCATCATTTAATCTTTCTAGTTCTTCAAACAAATAATTGTTAAGACTTCCTAAATCATTTTTCATCTATATCACTTCTCTTCTAATTCAAATAATCGAATATATTTAACTGTCCTTCGATACGGGACATCTTTTTCTTTGGTGATTTTTCTATAAAATTCATCAGTGGCGTTTTTCTGTCAATGTTATTATTCTTAATCCATTCATCTACCAATTTAGCGTTGTTCTTATATACCTTTGAATGATATAAAATTCTTTTAATTGCTATTTGTATATATTTTGGTGTTTTTATTTTTAAATCCATAATATCTTTCCTTTCAATGAATCTATGTTGTAACATATCCAACAACATGCCTTATTAAATCCTGTGGTACATCCAAGAAATTGAATTCTTTTTTTAAAGATAAGAACAGATAATTTATCAACATACTTTTCCCACATTTCAGCTCGCTTTGGTGTTTCTAAAGTAGAAAGAGGGAGAAGTAAACAAAAGGATTTAATTAAACCTAACTCCACTAATTCAAAACTTCTTTTTATAATATCGTTCTGTTGGCTAAATGGTGGATTACTAATTAACAAATCACAGTCTTTTGGTGGTAAAGTATTAAAAAAGTCATTTCCTAAATCATCAAAAATATGTGTTGCTTTATATTTAAGATTTAATTCCTCTGCTTTTAATTTAAAATGTGAATCGTAATTATTAAACGGAAACCATATATTTTTAAACGATTGAATATTGATAATATCATAAATATTTTCAACTACCCATCTCGGAGTTGCTACATGATCTTTGTTATGTTCTTTATCTTCTTCATATTGATGATTCATTTCTTCAAACTCTTTTCAAACTGTTCTTGCGTCATCAATCCCTCTTTTACTAATAATTGTCCTAAACCTATGTTATTGTTATGAAGTATGTCGTTTTCTTTTGCTAACTTCACCATCCATACAATAGTTACAACATTTGTAAATAATAAATATACTATCAATTGCTTCATATCTTTATTTCTCCTATTCTACAATTCCAATCTCTTTTTTTATATTCCTTTTAGCATTTTCAATTATTCTACTTATATAAGATTGTGAATAACCATAAAGTTTTGCAATTTCTTTTTGTTTATATTGTTTTGTATTAAATAGCCCAAATGTCTTGGTTATAATATCTTTTTCTTTAAATGAAAGCTTATCTAATGCTGAATAAATTTGTTTTATTTGGTCTTGTTTTAATATATTTTCAACAAAATTAAAATCATCTATTATAATATCTTGAAATGTTAAATTTTCTATATTAGGTATGGGCGTATCAAGAGAAATTGTTATTGGTCTTTTCTTTCTAATTTCCATCAAAATAGTTGTATATATACATCGATACAAATATGTTGATGTTGTTCCTTTTTGAGGATTAAAGCTATCAACTCCCTTGATTAAGCCAATCATTCCAACATCAAAAAGTTCTTCTCTTTTATCATACAAATTAAGTTTTTTTAAAACAAAATAAATTAAATTTTGATTATCAATTATCATCTCATCTCTAGTCAACTTCTTACACCTCATTTCACTTTTAATATTTCCTAAATTTGATACTTGAGTTGTTTTATTTGTTTCTATATCTTTCCAAATTTCACTCAAGAAAATCATCTTCCAAAAAATTGTCATCAATATTTACCTGTTCTCCAAACTGACTAAATACATCTTCATCACTTGTTGAATTATCGTTTTCAACATTATTTGTTTCTATGTTGGCTGAATTGTCCTTTCTTCCTAAAAACTGTACATTTTGAGCCATGATTTCAAATGACGTTCTTTTATTTCCATTTTGATCTGTATAATTTCCCGTTTGTATTCTACCTTCTATAGCAATTTGAGAACCTTTATCTAAATAATTACAAATGTTTTCTGCAGATTTTGTCCATGCTACTACATTAATAAAATCTACACCCTTTTGACCATCATCCTTAGAATATGGTCTATCTACTGCAATTGTAAATCTTGTATTTGCTATATTTGAATTTGTATATCTTAATTCTGGTTTAACTACTAACCTTCCAATTAACATTACTTTATTCATTTCATTTTTCCTCTCCTTCTTTAATTTTTATTTTTAAAATATATATTTACTTGTTCTAATACAAGCTTCTTGATATCCTCAATAGAAATATCATATTTACGGCATTCTATTAAAAAATTATATAGATAATCATTAAACGATTGTCTTATTTCTTCTTGTATGTTTTCTTTACTCTTTTTCATTTTCCTCCACTTTCATATAGTGCTCTTTATAGTAGGGACAAAATTCTGCACAAGAACAGTATTCTAAACATCTTTTGTCTGTCCCTTCTCTTACTTCAATTTCGTATTGCCCAGCATAATCTTTTTCTAGATTTTCAAGGTGCTTTTCTGCTTCCTCTAATGTGTCATGTAATTTAGATGCTTTTATATTTGTTTTTTTCTTTACTGCATATTTAGTTGGTTCTCGCCAACGTTCTTCATCTGTACAAATTGGAAGTTCTTCATCTGATGCATTCTCATATTTTTTTAATTCAATAAATCTTTCTTGAATGAAATTCTCTATAAATTCAAAGTCTTTTTCAGTAAATTTGAATTGTATTTTTTGAACTTGAAATTGTGGATAATCTTTATCAAACTTTGCTTTTGATTTTTGCCAGTCACGAAGTAAGGCAACTATCTCTCCTTTGTTAATTTCAAATCCTAATTGTTTAAATAACCAAGCATAGATAAGTAATTGTAATCTATAATCTTCAAAATCTCTTTTTAATATTTTAAAAGTACTTGTTGTTTTATAATCAATTATTGTTTTAGTTGCTACATCAATTAAGTCTGCTTTGCCACTCAAGAAATACCCTTTTAATTCATCGCAAATTACTTCTAAATCTTGTTTTAGATATTCCTCTTTAAATTGCGATTCGCTTTCTGTTGCATTTTCTAATATTGCATGAAAACTGGTTCCAAATAATGCCCAAATAAGCTCACTACAATCTTGTACAATTTCGTCATTATATCTTCTTTTAAGAATAACTTGTCTTGTTGAGTTCAATATTGTAGTTACTGAATATTGATGTTCTTTTGGATGATAGTCACTACTTAAAGCATTATAAATTGGTGTTGGAAGATTCATCTTGTTTGTTAAAGCCATTCCTACTCACCAACTTTATCTTTCAATTGTTTAATCAATTTTGTAGCTTGTTCTTTTGTAAGCTTAGTCAACAATTCCTTTGAATGTTCAACATTTAATTTTGTATAAGTTTTTTTCTTTAGCTCTTCATCTTTAGCTAAATATATTCTTATTGATTGTAACTGTCCTTCATCCATCATTTCAATTGGCTTTTCTTCTTTGGTTTTCCCTTTTTCATTTACTGTTTTTTTAGGATAACCATAACTAAATACAATTTCACCTTTACTATTGGCAATCTTAATTTTTTCTATTTTTTCTGTTTCCACATTTGTTGAAATTTCAGCAACTGTAAATTTTTCATATTTATTAGATAGTTCCCATTTCCCTTTGTCGTTCTTTTGTGTTGGAACATTTGCAAAATAGAATATTCTTGTATATAATTCTCTACCTATACCAACATTAAAACCTGCTCTTTTAAACGCATCACTTGCTTCTCCCTTTTCTTTTTCGCTAAAGCTTTCTGTCCCACAATCACATTTATCAATCCATTGCTTTGTGTCGTTATCCCAAATTGAAATTGTACAAAATAAATTGCCTTTTATTTCTTCATATCTATCTTTCCAACCATTTATTCCAAATGTTTCATCAAGAATTCTTTTATCACATCTACTGTCTTTATAGAGTAATAACTGTACTCCTTTTTCTAGAACTTGTGCTACTCTTATTTCAATTTCATCTGCTCGTAAACATCTTATTTTCTTTTCCATGTCTAGCTTCCTTTCTCATTTAGTTTTATAAATTTTTGTACTAGTTTTAATAAATCAATCTTTTTCATTTTTACATATTGAACTTGTCCAGTTTCTTTTTGTTTAAAGTCTGTCTTAATTATTTCTTTAACAAGCCAATCGTAACTATATTCAATATTTTCACTAAGCTGATTTTTCATTTTTCTTTTCCAATCGTTTAACCTTACGTTCAAGCTTTTCAATTTCTTTTGTAAGTTCTACATTAGTTTCGCCTAATAAAGTACATTTTTCGTTTGTTTCAGCTAGTTGTCTTTTAAATTCTTTTTTCTCTTCTGTAAGTTTTTCACACTGTTCTTGGTACTTGATATATAAATCAAACTTCTCAGCCTTTTGTTCTAAAAATCCTACATACTTTTTAGATATATCAGTGTAGTCCGATTGCAACGTTTTATATTTTAATTCAACTGCGTTTTTTTCCTTTCGTATCTTTTCATTTTCACTAATCAATTTGGTTTTGTCTTTAAACCAATCTATAAATTTCATACTAATTCTCCTTTCTCAAAATCTATTTGATAATTGCATTGTTGTTGAAATGCTAAATCACATTCACGTGCTTTTCTCATCATGTTTATGGCTCTTTTTACATAGTCATTTCGTGCCATCTTCGCCTCTTGATAATCTATGGTTGCTTTATATCCCATATTGTTTGAATGCGTTATATAAAATGGTACTTCATGATTTATAAAAGCCTTATTCCATTTTTCAACTGCCTCTCTCCATTCGCGACCATCTTTGCTTATATTAATTCCCCAGTCACGATGAAGTTCAAACACAATTTGATTTTTCGTTTTCCAATCCGATAAGTCAATGTGATTTACTAAGTTAATCATTTTCTTCTACCTCCTCGGCTCTTTGTAATAAATTTGCATATACTTTTGTTAATACCTCCTGTATACTTTTCATTTTTTCACCTACTCCCAAGATGTTTTCCATTTGTAATACTTGAATTCATCTAATGAATTTAATAATCGTTTACTTTCAGGTTCAAAATACATTCCAATAAACCTGTCCTCAACACCGAAATCTCTATTCTTACAAATTTCAATAACATTTGAATATTTGTATATGTCATTTGAATCGTTCCATTTAAACATTTCTTTTGTTTTTATTTTGAAATCATTATTTACTCTATGAAGGATAAATACATTGTCAGCAATGTTTGTTAAGTCTGCACTACCAGATATATCGATTTTTCTTAAAAAGCTAGTAACTTTTCTTGGATGGCATACAAAGTGAATATGAATATCTAATTTCTTCGCTAATTCACTAAGTTCTTGCACAAATTGACTTTGAACATCATATTTGTTGTCACCATATGAAGATAAATTCATACTCATAAGATTGTCCAAAATTACAACCTTAACATTATTCTTCTTTACGCACTCACTAATGCTATATAAAATGTCCTTTACTTTGTTTCCATTTGTATTGTTATAAATAAACAATCTACTATCTAGCCATTTTTCTATTTTAGATTTAGTCTCATCGCTTACATACCAGTAATCTTTATTCTTGTTGTAAGTCATTTCCCTTTTACCAGCACATTGCATAGTTATCCATTTTAAGAGTCTTTTTGCAACAAGCTCACCACTATAAATTAGTGTGTTGAACCCTTGATTGATACTTTCTATTGCTATTTGATTAAGATATGTTGACTTTGCAGAAGCATTTGAACCACTCCATACGCTTAGTTGTCCTAGTGCGAATCCTTTTATTGCACCATCAAATTCATAAAGATTTGACTTGACTCTCACTATTTCTTCTTCGTTTGATGTATCAATATCGCTTACCGATAATACTTTTTTATCTAGTGTAACAATCTGTATTTCATCAAGTTTTTTCATCTTTTGCATAAACTCGTCATAAGATATTTCACTTGTTTTCAATTTTTCGTTTAAATTTTTGATAATATCTTCTTTGTAATATTTGACAATTGCTTCTTCTGATAGTTTTAATTGTTCTTCCCAACATTGACTATGAAACCAAGTTCCTGTATACAATTCGAAAAATCGGTCAATATCAAAGCTAGGATTTCTTTGTAGCATGGTAGTAAAATCTACAATTTTTAAATCTTTCCAACAGTCTATAACCTGTTGCAGTAAAACTTGATTTTCTTTTTTTACTAGATACTTAGGCTTTATTTGAATCAGGTCAAGTAGTTCATTCTTGTTTAATATTAAAGCCATAAACTCATCTTCTATTTGTTCACGACTTCTTCTTGAAATTTCCATCACAATTGAAATGCACCATTGCCAACTTTTTTCAATGGACAGCCTTCTTCTTGTACTAAATTACTAGATTCTGTAATTTCATCTTCCCAACCTTTAGCATTTAACCATGTCGTCGGATATGGTATATATTGCCCATTGTTGTTTTTCCATTGTTCTGTATTTTTTAGTAAAGATATTTTCTCTACCATTGTGTTTACTAGTTCTTCACTAGGTTTATTTTTAGTAAACCATTTCTCTGCATTACCTTTAGAAACTTTTCTTGGATAAGCATCCCAGAATTTTGTGAATAACTTATCATCAAAGATTTCTTTTTTATATTTTTCTTTTGAATTATTTAATAGATTAATTTCTTTAATAGAAGAATTATTTTGTTCTATCGTTGAAGATATAAGGGTTCTATCTTCTAAGATATTAGGTTCTATCGTTGAAGATGCATCTTTTATCTTTGAAGATACTAATTTTTTATACTCTTTTCCAAATGCATAATAAGAATAATTTCCTCTATCTTTTACGTTTTTATGTTTCAAAATTTCTACACTACACATTTTTTCTAATCTTCTGTATAAAGCTAATTTCTTAATATTTAGAATAGGCAATGCTTCTAATAAACTTTGATAATTCACCCAGAAGTATGTTTCACCATCTATTTCTTTTTTTGTCATATTTGGTTCAAAATCAACAATCCATCTAAGTATTATTAAATCAACAATATCCAAATTTCCTAATTTCAGTACTTCTTCTTGATTAAATCCTTCAATCGTGTATTTCATATTACTCACCTTTTACTAATTCAGCAGGTATTAATTGATAATCTTTCCATACATAATCTTGTAATTCAAAAATTTCATCAATAGTCATATCTGTATTTTTTAAATCAATAATCTCTCTCATAATTTCCTCCTCTATATCTTCATTTTTACATTCTGGACATACTTGTAATTCCAATGAATTATGGTTAGAAAATAATTCATAAACACCATAAAATTCTTCATACGTTGTACGCCACTTTAATGGTTCTTCAAAACGACATTTGCACATATTACACTTATACATAAAATCACAACCTAACTTCGACTTCAAAATCTGATTCAATACCTAAAGCATCACATAAAATCTTGTATTGAGCTGGTTTAATCTTTGACTGTCCAAGCTCCCAAAAGTCAATTAATGTTTTTGAAAAACCTGTTTTGTCCCGCATATCTTTTAAACTAAGTTCTTTCTCTTGACGTATTTTTCTAAGTTGCATTCCTAACTGTTTATAAAAATGCTTATCAATAGTTTTAATCACCATTGTACCTCTCTCCTTTCTTTCTAAATTTGGGTATAAGAAAAACACCTATCATGGTCAAATAGTTGACTTTTCTAGGTGTTTGTAGTACAATTCAAGTACTACCTGTCATAGGTGTTCTTATACATTTGTGATAAGTGGTGTATTGGTTTAATATTGTTTTTAAAGTATCTCTCCAAATCTAACGAAAGGAGATAACAATGAAACAATTAAACTTTAAGAAAAAAGTATTTTTATCGCACATATCAGTAAACATACTCGGTATGTTTCATTTAGAATTGTGATTCGAAAAAAAGTAAATCTTTTTTCTAATGAATTATTTGGGTTAAGTTCTGTCGTCGAAAAATAGAAACTTAATCCTCTAATTTTGCCTTCAACTCATTATGAGTTTTAGGAAATATAAAAATGTGTAGCACCTTCTAAACTCTTTAAGGGAATAGAAAGATGGTGAATATGAAATTATTCATACACGTTTTGGAGATATTATTCAAAAACGATGTTTCTTTCAAGATTGGCGATATTTCGTTAATTAAGATTGTTAACAACCGTCGAGATTAATTTCTCCTTTTTTTGTGCCATCTAGCACCACTTTATCACTTGCAGAATACGTTTTCTGTACCCTGTGATTAAATGATAACACATTATGTGTATCATGTCAACACAAATTGTGTTCTTTAGGTATTATATATCAAAGTTATGACCACATTTTGGTTACAAAGTGTTTATTTTGTCCATACTTTTTAACGATTTATGGTATAATATAATTGACAAAGTATGAAAGTTGGTGATTTTATTGTTTGGAGAAAAATTGTCCTATTTAAGACGCATAAATAATATTTCTCAAGAAGAATTAGGAAACGCTTTAGGCTATACTAAAAATGCTATTTCTGGATGGGAAACAAGTAGAACAGAACCTCCAATTCACATCATACTTGAAATAGCTAAATATTTTAATGTAACTACAGACTATCTTTTAGGGTTTACTAAAGAAGATCTAGACAACATAAAAATTTTAAAAACTGCACTTGAAAATGCTGGCGTTGACAACATAGAACAAGCTATGCAAATTATAGAAATATTAAAAAATGAAAAAGATGCTAAAAAATAGTATCTTTTTTTGGTAAAATATGGTATATTCTTATTGACTGCTAGTACAGGGTCTAGTAAGGAGTAAGGTATGAAAAAAGTATTATTATTGGGGTTATGTTGTTTATGTTTTTGTGGTTGTGGGGAGAAAAAAGAAGAAAAAAAAATTGATTCTAAAATTGAAAACTATTTAAAAGAAAATATGCCATTTGGTTATATGTATCGTGAAGATAAAATTAATGTTGTTGATTCTCATCTAACAATATATGAAATACAGCAAAAAGATTGGTTAGACTGTGCATTTTTTTCTAAATCTGCACTAGAAAGCTTAACAGAAAAAGACATATCTCAAATTGGAATAAAAAGTATAACTTTCCAATGCAAACAAGATGATTTGAAAGGAAAAGTAATTAGCTCTGTTAGGATAGACAACCTTAGTGAATTTAATAACGAATCTTTTCCAGAGGGTGCAACTATTTACAATGAAAATGTAAAAATTTCAGAAAATGATTTAGAAATATTCAAACAATCCAATTCTGCGAAAGAGGCTAGAGAAAAAATAAAAGAAAGAGATGAAGAGCAAAAAGCTAAAGAAGAACAGGAAGCCAAAGAAAAGGAAGAAAAAGAGCAAAAAGAATTTAAAGATAAATGCAAGTCATACGACTATAAAGAAATATTTAGAAATTCTGAAAAATACATAGGAGAATATGCTAAATTTACCGGAAAAGTAATACAAGTACAAGAAAATGGTGAAATATACAGTTTAAGAGTAAATGTTACTAAGGACAAATATGGCTATTATGATGATACTATAATGATAATTATGTACATGAACGCAATCGATGGACGAATTTTAGAGGATGATATAATTGAATTTTATGGAAAACTTGGTGAACTAACCTCATATGAAACAGTTTTAGGAGCTACTGTTACTATCCCTACTCTATACGCTCAATACGCTAATTTAAACAATTAAAAGACACTAACCAATAGTGCCTTTTTCGTTTGTACAATAACAAATAATTTCATCATACAAACTTTCTTTTTGTAGTATTATGTACAGCTTTAGTATCTCTTCTAATGTCATACTGCAACCCCATTCTTTCTGGATCTACAACACACAACATACTGCTTAAAACATACTACAACTAAATTATACATAATACCACTTCCCTTTCCAATATCAACTCTTTAATTGGAATAAATTACCAATTATTTTAGTTGATTTCTTCGCAAACTTATTATATAATTATTTCAAGAAAAAGTAAACGAATGTTCGCTATAATTGACAAAAAAATATTTTTTGTTAAAATATAGCGCTAGAAAGGAGAAAGTATGCCAGTATATACTGAAAAAGTTAAGGATAAAAAAACTGGTAAAATGGTCGATAAAATAGTCGATGGGAAAAAACAATATTGTATCAGAACTTATGTAAAAGATGAATTTGGAAAAAAGAAACAAATTTCAAGACATAACAAAGAATGGTTAGGAAGAGATGGAAAAACAGAAGCAGAACAAGAAGAAGTTAGATTAAAAAAAGAACATATAATGAGTATTCAAACAAAAATTAAAAAAATAACTTTAAAAGAAGGAATGGAGTTATACTTAAAATTTATTGAACCAAGAGTCGATGAAGATACATATAGGGCAAAAAAAACAATGCTAGAACATTTTTGTGAAATTGATAAAACTGAGCAAGTTACCACATATCCAAATAAATATATTAATTTGTTTAACAAAAATATATATGCAGATTGGCAAATCCAAATGAGAAAGAAAACATATACTAGGAAAAACGCTAATGAAAAAAATAATATTTCTATTGAACATTTAAACAGAATCCATAACAATATTGTTAAAATGTTAGATTACTTAATTGACGAAGGACTATGCAAAGCCAATTTTGCTAAACAATGTGGAAAATTCGGTACACCAAAAGAAATCAAAATGTCTGGATTAAATAAAATATATGAAACAATAAATTTTGAAGAATATACAAGATTATTACAAGCTAGCTCTGACAATTTAAAATATAATACTTATTTTTGTTTAGAATTCACGAGAGGACCACGCACTGGTGAAATAAGAGCATTTAGAATATGCGATTATAACCAATCAAAAAAACAATTAATGGTAAATCATACTATGTCAAAATATAATAAACTCAAAGAACCAAAAACAGCCTCTTCAAAGGCTCCTATTGATTTAGATGATAACCTAAATAAAAAAATTCAATTACTAATTAATGATTTAAAACAATGTGATGATTTTAATGAACAGTGGTATATTTTTGGAAATGAGAATCCAATTTCATCTAATGCTCTACAACATGCACGTGATAAATATTTTAAATTAGCTAAAATTGATAAACATTTAAGGCTTCACGATTTTAGACATTCATGTGCAACATGGCTATTTTCAATTGGCATTCCCATAACTGTTATATCAAAAATACTAAGACATGCAGACATCAAAGAAACAATGAAGACATATACACATTTACTAAATGTTGATTACAAAAAAAGCCTAGATATTATAAATAGTTATTCAAAACAAGACCAAAAACAAGACCAAAGCTTTTAAAAACATAATAAAACCCTTGAATTACAAGGGATAATGACATTATGGCTGCCCCAGTTCGATGGCGGATTACTACTTGCTGCATTTGTTCCTAATATCGCTACAATCATACACAGTAGTATTACCTCTATTCCTA
>CAPBNZ010000048.1:0-2220 GCA_948585895.1 uncultured Clostridia bacterium
TCTATTAGTTATAATAATGATAGTGCCTAATATATCAGAAGCCTCATCGAATGATTTATTTTTAAATCATTTAGATTTTACAGCTCAAGTTAATTCTGATGGAAGTATGGATATAACAGAAGAATGGAATATTAAAATAAACGATACCAATACATTATATAAAACCTTTCAAATAGATAACACGAAATATTCGGACATAACCAATGTAACAGTAGGAGAAAACACGAAAGGGCAGTATATACCATTAAACCAAAGTAATCAATGGAGTTATCACTTGCCAAAAGGGCGATATTTTGGTGGAATGAATAAAGAAAATAAATTTGAAATTGCTTGGGGAGTGGGATTAGATAACAGTTCTGCTACAAGAAATTATAGAATTTCGTATCAGGTAAAAGATGCTATTGCCAAATACAATGATTATGCAGAATTATATTGGCAATTTATAGGAAAAGAGTTTGAGATAAATGCTAAAGAAATAACAGGAACGATTTATTTACCATCTATGGCAAGCAATATAGAAGATATAAAAGTTTGGGGACATACAGAAGATTTAAATGGAGAAATCTATGCAACAGATAAAGATAAAATTGAATTTATGATAGACAACTTTCGAGCAGGAAGATATGTAGAAATTAGAACATTATTTCCAACAGAAATGATAACATCTTTTAAAAGAGGAGCAAAAACCGAGAGATTAGAAGAGGTTATACAAGAAGAAACACAATGGTCTAATCATGCGAATGCCAGAAGGACTATGAGAGATAGCATCAAAGTAATAATCACAATAATAATTGATATAATAACTATCATATTAACTTTCTTTTCTGTAAAATCTTCTGTAAAAAATAGGAGAAAGTTAAAAGAAAGTAGAAAACTTAAACCAAATCAAGAAATGAAATATTACAGGGAAATTCCAAGAGAAGATGCTACCCCAGCAGAAGCCTTATCTATCTACTGTCAAAAAGTAGGAGGATTTAACAGTGGTACTGAAATTGGAAGAATCTTTTCAGCCACCTTATTAGATTTAAGCTTAAAGAAAATCATAAGTTTTGAAGTAGAGGGAAAAGTAATAAAAATTAAAATCTTAAAAGAAACAGTAGAAGAACTAGAAAGCAAAAAAGATGAAAAAATAATGTTTGAATTTTTAAAAAATATAGGTAAAAACCAACAAAAGGAAATAACAATAACAGAGTTGGAAAAATATATCAGAAAATCACAAACAAAAGTGATAACATTAAAAGAAAAGATAGACGAAACAACTCAGACATCTTTATACCAAAAAGAACTAGCAGATAAAGAAGAAAAAAAACAAGCAATAAGAATAGGAGGAGAGATAGGAGCAAACATTATAATAATACTTTTTCTTTTTATAGTATCTATATTTTTAGTCATTGAAATAAATCCCTTTATTCTAATTGGAATCATACCATGTATGATAGCTATAGTAGTTCAATTAGTAATTTTATTTAGGTTGCTAAGCAGGATAAATCTATTAACACAAGAAGGAATAGAGGAACAGGCAAAATGGAAAGGGCTAAAAAAATATATGGAAGACTTTTCTATGTTGGACAAAAGAGAAGTTCCAGAGATTATTATATGGGAAAAATTTTTAGTATATGCAACTGTATTTGGTATAGCAGATAAAGTATTAAAACAACTAAAAATAGTATATCCAAACATAAAGGAACAATTAGATATGAATCCTTATGGTTGTATGTATCTTATGATGAATACAAACTTTTCACATAGCTTTTCAAATGCCATTACCAACTCTATGTCAAACACTTATTCTTCTGCTATCGGAGGACGGAGGTGGATTCTCTGGAGGTGGAGGAGGCCGGTCGGAGGGCGGCGGTGGTCGGAGGAGGAAGATAGAAGTCAACGTCGTAACTTGAAAAGACAAGGTTGTTATGTGACCACCTTAACATTTGTATACAAACAAAAGATAGGAGTGAGATTGAAAATGGAACAAGATAAAACAGAAAAACTGCATGAGTTAATTAACAATATACCAGTAACAGCAGATAATATCCAAATTATTAAACAAATTAAAGAGGATTTAGCTCAAAGGGATTATACATCTGCTTTAAAGAAAATAGAAATGTTAGGTCAAAAGAAAGTAAGAAGTTCAACAAAAGAAGAAATAAAAAAAGATTCGGATGAAAGAAAAGAAGAAGATGCAGGGGGAATGTTTCCAAAAGAATTAAGCAATAAAGAATT
>CAPBNZ010000048.1:2239-13980 GCA_948585895.1 uncultured Clostridia bacterium
AGGACTATTGTTGACAGACCCCAGATTTATTATAAAATTTTATTATTTGCATCAAGATTGTTATTTTGAAGACCAAGAAATGTTAAATATTTATAAAAGTGTATTGTTTACAGAAGGAGGAGCATACACTTCTGAGTTAGCCAAAAAGGATTTTAATTTTTCGAGAGATTCAGAAGCAGTATATGAATTAAAAAATACCTTAAAAAGAGAAGTAAAAGACAAACATTATAATATGGAAAAAATATACGAAGACCTAAAAAAATTATTTGTACTAAGAAAAAATTATTTAGCAATTCCTATTAGAAGTATTCAAGAAAAAGTAATTGAGATAAAAGAATATAAGCTATATGATAAGATGTCAGTAGAAGAAGTAGAAAGTGCAGTTGTGCAAGTAAATGATACAGAAAAGTTTAAAAGAGCGATATTAAATAAAGGATTAACCAACTTTTTACAATTAGGAGACAATAATTTAACCAATGGTTTACCATTACCATTTCCTATTTTAACACAAGTATTCAAAGGAATTAGAAAGGGTGAAACGATGGCATTTGCGATGCCATCTAATAGTGGAAAAAGTAGATTTACAATTGACATTGCAGCACATACTGCATTAGTACATCACAAAAAAGTATTGATTATATCTAATGAAATGTCAGAGGACAAAATGAGGTTGTGTTTAATTACCACAATTCTGAATAATAAGCAAATACAGAAATTATATGGGAAAGAGATTTCAAAAACAGAGGGAGAATTACTAGAATTTAAATTTAGACCAGATGCAGAAGCAAAAGTAAAAACAGATAAAGATGGGTTTGTTGTAAAAGAAGAAAAAGAAACGCAAAGGGAATTCGTAAAGAGATTAGTAGATATTTCACAAGAATTTAGGGATGTTATGATGGTTACTAATTGGGCTAATGAACAAATCAATAACTCAATGTATTTTATTAACATTACAGATCATACAAATGATGAATTAAAAAAGGTAATTATTAACTATTACTACAAAGAAAAGATAGAATATATTTTTTATGATACCCTAAAAACAGATACAGCCAATATAGGAATAGGAGAAGAATTAAAGAAAACAGCAACCATACTTTCGAATATAGCACAAAATTTTGGAATTTATATTTGTTCTACTTTGCAACTAACAGAAAGTGATACTTTACCAGTAAATCTTACCGTAAATGATTTGGCAGTTAGTAGAACGGTTAAAGAAGTATTAGATACTTTGGGACTAATTAAGCAGATTAATCGTGATACACTAGAAAACTATGAGTATTCTTTCCATGAAGTTGATACTCAATTCTATGATTTACAGAAGTTTGAAGACCCAGATGTTAGGTATTATGCTTGTGTAGTAGATAAAAATAGAGCTGGTGCAAAACCTACTTTGGTTTTTCGATTAAATTTAGCATATAATGTTTGGGAGGAACTTGGCTATTTAAGATTAAAACAAAGGAAATGATATATATGGAAAAAGAAAACAAGATAATTAAATTAAAATTTAATACAATAGTAATTTTAATATTAACGATTGTGTTATTCATAATAGGAATCATCATATTTATTTTAACTTCAAAACAAAAGGGATTAATCAGTCAAAAAATTACTGAAGATAATTCAAATAACATCCATATTAAAAAAGTTGTTACTGGAGATTCTCATACAATAGTAGAGGATTTAAATGGTGAGATTTGGGTTTGTGGGGATAACGAAAGTGGTGAATTGGGTATTGGAAACACAAATTCACAAAAATATTTAATTAAAATTGGACAAACAGATACAGGAAAGAAAATAGTATTTCCTAATAAAATAGTGGCAGGGAGTAGTATTACGATAATAGAAGATAAAGATGGCGAAGTTTGGGTATGTGGAAGCAATATTTATGGGCAATTAGGTTTAGGAAACGCAAAGAAGAATATAACGACATTAACTAAATTAGAGGAAACAGGAACAGGGAAGAAAATAAGTTATCCTAATAAAATAGATTGTGGAAGTGGATTTATTCTATTAGAAGATAAAGAAGGAATGATATGGACTTGTGGTTTAAATCAAAATGGAGAATTAGGAGTAGGAGATAAAGAAAATAGAAGTGTACTTACCCAAATAGTTAATACACGAACTGGAAAAGAAATTATTAAACCAAATAAAATTGAGCTAGGAAGTTCTTTTATAATAATAGAAGATAGAGATGGTATAGTTTGGGGATGTGGAAACAATTCCTATAATCAACTATTTGTAGAACAAAAATCTGACTATGACAGACTATTTGAAATAGAAATGGTAGGGCAACATCCCAATAAGATTGCTACAGGTGCACAACATGTTATCATAGAGAAAACAGATGGAATGTTAATAGGTGCAGGAAGAAATTTATATGGAGAGTTAACAGGAAATGAAAAGGATACGATAAAATATGATATGGAATATGGAAATGGAAAAAAAGTAGTCAATCCTAAAGAGATAATATGTAAGGATTATACAACTATCATAAAAGATGATGACAAGCAAATTTGGGTTTGTGGTTATAATTATGGGCAATTTGGAGATGGCGGTAAGAATGAAACGATAAATGAATTAACATTATTAAATGATATAAGTAATAAAACATTTGAAAAAATTAATAATATTTCATTGGGAGATAGTTATTTAATTATAGAAGATGATAAAAGTAACTTTTGGTGTGCTGGAAAAAATGATTATGGACAACTAGCACTTGGAATGATGGATGAAGAAGATATTGACTCCTTTGTTCTATTTGGTAAAGATAAAAAAAGATTCTATACCAATGATAATAAAAATGCTCAAATGGAATATAAAATTGTTAAAGAAATTCCTGGAATGGATGTATATGAAAAACAACGTGGTTATAAAGTTATAGAAAAGAATGGTTTTTTTTATATTGTTGTTTCTATGGGTGAAAAACCGACAGGAGGCTATTTAATAGAAGCAGATAAAGTTTATATAGATGGAGATGATATTCATATTGATATAAAAGAAGAAGTTAGCCTTGGAACTGTAACACAAGCATTTACTTATCCATGTGAAATCATACAATTAAATAAGAAGCCAAATCATATTATCATAGAAAATCAGGATACAGGAAGTGAGTTTGAGAAAATAAATGATTAAAGTTTAGTTGTCAAAAACGTGAGTCAAAAAAATTTGATTTACGTTTTTTAATTAAGTAAATATATCTAAATAAAATGTAACTTTTTTGTGAAAAGATGGAATATATAAGTGAAAAATGTTAATATAAAGAAAAAGAAAGTAAAGGAAGAACAATGAAAAGAGATAAAAGAAAGAACAAAAGAAGGGAAATTTTTTTGATATGTTTAACAATAGGAATGATACTATTAATAATTTTTATCATCACAAAAGGCTTGACAAATAAGAAGGAAAAACAAAAGGAAAAGCAAGAAGAAACCATAACAACTTTTTCAACCATTCATACAAATACTCTTACAGTAGAAAGAAAAAAGCCAGAAATAGATAGCAAAATAACAGATTGGAATTTGATATTAATAAATAAAGAGAATAAAATACCAGAAGATTATCAAGTTAAATTACAAGAGATAGAAGGAAATCATAAAGTAGATATTAGAATTGTGGAAGCACTTTCACAGATGCTTATCGATGCCAGAAAAGAAGGATTAAAGCCTTTTGTTTGTTCAAGCTATAGAACAAGTGACATGCAAACGCTACTTTTTAATAAAAAAGTAAATCAGTATAAAAGATTAGGATATGCAAATCAAGAAGCGGAAGAGAAGGCATCTTATTGGGTAACCTTTCCAAAAACAAGTGAACATGAAATTGGATTATCTGTAGATATTGTTTCCAAGGATTATCAAATATTAGATGAAAAACAAGAAAATACAGCTGTACAAAAGTGGTTAATAGAAAATTGTGATAAATATGGTTTTGTATTAAGATATCCAACTTATAAAAAGGAAATTACTAAAATTAATTATGAACCTTGGCATTATCGTTATGTTGGTATAGAGAATGCGAAATTTATGAAAGAAAGAAATTATTGTTTAGAGGAATATATAACATATTTAAAAAGTTAGAAATTTTGCTTTGTTTTTTCACTTACAGCCCTGTCTAAATGTTCCTTTAGTATGAAAGAAAGAAGATAAAATATTGACAAGATTCTTTATCTATGATACAATAAATAACACTGAAAAAAGGAAAAAGCAACACAAAACGTTTGTGTTGTCTTTATTTTCGGAATTTTCATAAATGAACAAAGGGAGGAAATGAAAATGGAAAAAGAAGAAAACATACTAGGAACTGAAAAAATAGGAAAATTAATTAGAAAATTTTCAATTCCTTGTATTATATCCTTACTAGTAAATTCCTTGTATAACATAGTAGACCAAATTTTTATAGGGCAAGGAGTAGGCTATTTAGGAAATGGAGCAACTAATGTAGTATTTCCCCTAACTATGATTTGTTTGGCATTTGCATTAATGTTAGGGGATGGAGCATCTAGTTACTTAAGCTTAAAATTAGGAGAAAAGAAAAAAGAAGAAGCAGCAAAGGGAGTAGGAAATGGAATTGTTTTATCTATTATAGTAGCCATACTTTTATGTGCAATAACTTTAGTTTTTCTACCACAACTTTTAAATTTATTTGGTTGTACAGATAATTTAAGAAATTATGCAATACAATATGGAAAGATTATTGCAGTTGGTTTACCATTTATGATGATAGGAACCACATTAAATTCTATTATTAGAGCAGATGGTAGTCCTAAGTATGCCATGACAACTATGGTATTGGGGGCAGTGTTAAATACCATTTTAGATCCTATTTTCATTTTTATATTTAAAATGGGAGTAGAAGGTGCAGCTATTGCAACAGTATTTAGTCAATTTGTTACATTTATTTTGAATATTTGGTATAGTAAGAAATTTAAATCAATTACTTTAAATAAGCAAACCCTTCAATTAAAATTGAGTACAGCTAAAAAAGTATCAGCTCTAGGAATTAGTAGTTTTATTACACAAATGAGTTTTGTTGTCGTTATGGCATTTGAAAATAATTTATTGGCAAAATATGGAGCAGAATCAAAATTTGGTTCAGAAATTCCAATTACTGTTTTAGGAATTGTTATGAAAATTAGCCAAATTTTAAATAGTATTATTATTGGGATTGCAGCAGGTTCCCAACCAATTTTTGGCTATAATTATGGAGCAAGAAGATTTGATAGAGTAAAACAAGCACTAAAGATTGTATTAGGAATTAGTGTTATCATTAGTTCAGTTGCTTTAATCTTATTCCAGACCATACCAGACAAATTAATTTCTATTTTTGGTAGTGGTGATGAAAATTATATGGAATTTGCTTGTTTAGCTTTTAGAACGTATCTTTTATTGTGCATTTGCAATGGTATACAAATCCCATCTGGTATCTTTTTTCAAGCTATTGGAAAAAGTATCAAAAGTGCAGTGTTATCCTTATCAAGACAGATTTTGTTTTTAATTCCAGCACTTGTCCTATTAGGTAGTATGTTTGGTATTATAGGAGTTTTATATGCAGGACCAGTAGCTGATGGATTAGCATTTGGTGTGGCAGTTATTTTATTACTATTAGAACTAAAACATTTGAAACAAAAAAAGGATAAGAGCGAAGCTTTGATAGATGACACAAGTACCAATAAACAAATAGATAAACAAGTTATTATTACAGTAGCAAGAGAATATGGGTCAGGAGGAAGATATATTGGAAGATTAATTGCTGATAAATTAGGAATTAAATTTTATGATAAAGATTTTATTCAAAAAGTAGCAGAAGAAACAGGATTATCAGAAGACTATATTGAAAACCATGAACAAAAAAGAGATAGTTTAGCCAATTTAAATAACGGTTATTATTTTGGATTAGATAATGCCGATGAATTGTTTATTCAAGAAGCAAATCTAATTAAAAAAATAGCAGACAAGGAATCTTGTGTTATTATTGGTAGATGTGCAGATTTTATTTTACAAGATAAGGAAAATGTATTAAAAATTTTTGTTTATAGTGATATCAATCATAAAATAAAAAGAGCAACAGAAATTTATGATTTGGATGAAACTAAGGCAAAAAAGGAAATTAAAAGAATTGATAAACTAAGAGCAAATCATTATAAATATTATACAGAAAAGCAATGGGGAAATCATACTAATTATGATATATGTATTAATAGTGATACCTTAGGAGTAGAAGAGTCAGCTGATTTAATTTGTAATATGATAAAAGAAAAATATTGTAATCAAATTGTAACAAAAATGAAATAAAAAATGTTTCCATTGGAGGAGTAAGTTTCTAAAAACTTTACTCCTATTTTGTTGCAATTGCAACAAAATCTTTTATTTTTTGTGATATAATCATCGTGCAAAGAAAAAATAGATTAAAGTTAAAAAGTCTATTTAACACAAGGGGGAAAAATAGAAATGAAAATAATAAAAAGAGATGGAACAATTGTAGATTATGATTCAGAAAAAATAAGAGTAGCAATTCAAAAAGCAAATAATGAAGTAACGAGAAAAGAAAAGATTTCTAAAGAACAAATTAAGGAAATAATAGAATACATAGAAGAACTTAATAAGCCAAGAATTTTAGTAGAAGATATTCAAGATATCATAGAAGAAAAGTTAATGGAATTTGGAAAATATGTATTAGCTAAAAAGTATATTACGTATCGTTACACAAGAGAATTAGTTAGAAAAGCCAATACAACAGACCAATCTATTAAAGAATTAATAGAGGGAGAAAGCGAATATTGGAATAATGAAAACTCAAATAAAAATGCAAAAGTAGTAACAACGCAAAGAGATTATTTAGCAGGAATTACTAGTACAGATATTACAAGAAGATTTCTATTATCAGAAGATATTGTAAAAGCACATGATGCAGGAATTATACATTTTCATGATGCTGATTACTTTGCACAAAATGCATTACACAATTGTGAATTAATTAACTTAGAAGATATGTTACAAAATGGTACCATTATTAATGGCGTTATGATTGAAAAACCACACAGATTTATTACAGCAGCTACAATAGCAACACAAATTATTTTAGCTGTTACTTCTTCAAGTTATGGTGGAGCAACCGTTTCATTAAGTCATTTAGCACCATTTGTAAGAGAAAGTTATAATAAATATTTTGAAAAATATCAAAAAAGAGGATTTAGGGAAAAAGACTGTAAAAAGTACGCTATGCAAGATACTAAAAAAGAAGTGGAGGATGGAGTACAAACTTTTAATTATCAAGTTAATTCTATGACAAATACCAATGGACAAGCTCCTTTTTTATCTGTTTGTATGTATTTGGGAGAAACAGAAGAATACAAAGAAGAACTTGCTATGATAATTGAAGAATTTTTAAATCAAAGGATACTTGGATTTAAAAATGAAAAAGGTATTTATGTAACGCCAGCATTTCCAAAATTATTATATGTATTAGAAAAAGACAATATGCAAGAAAACGGTAAGTATTGGTATTTAACAGAACTTGCCGCAAAATGTACAGCCAAAAGATTAGTACCAGATTATATTTCAGAAAAGAAAATGCTAGAATTAAAGAAAGACAAAAATGGTAATGGTAATTGCTATCCTTGTATGGGATGTCGTTCGTTCTTAACACCATATATAGACCCAAAAACAAATAAACCTAAATATTATGGTAGATTTAATCAAGGTGTTGTAACAATTAATTTAGTGGATGTTGCATTATCTTCTGGTCAAGATAGAGAGAAATTCTGGGATATTTATGAAGAAAGACTAGAGTTATGTCATAAGGCACTACAAGCTAGACATCAGAGATTGAGTAAAGCAACAAGTGATATTGCACCAATATTATGGCAACATGGTGCTTTGGCAAGGTTGGAAAAAGGAGAAAGCATCCATGATTTACTACATGGAGGATATTCAACAATTTCACTAGGTTATGCTGGTCTTTATGAATGTGTAAAATATATGACAGGACATAGTCATACCGATAATGGGGAAGGAAAAGAATTTGGATTACAAGTTATGCAAAAATTAAATGATAAATGTAATGAGTGGAAACAAAGAGAAAATATGGATTACAGCGTTTATGGTACACCAATTGAATCTACCACTTATAAATTTGCAAAATGTTTAAAAGAAAGATTTGGAACCATTGAAGGAATTACAGATAGAGATTATATTACAAATTCTTATCATGTACCAGTATTTGAAGAAATAGATGCTTTTTCTAAGTTGAAACTAGAAAGTGAATTCCAAAGATTAAGTCCAGGAGGAGCTATCTCTTATATAGAAACTCCTAATTTACAAAACAATATAGAATCGGTTTTACAAGTAATCAAATTTATTTATGATAACATTATGTATGCAGAATTAAATACAAAATCTGACTATTGTCAAAAATGTGGGTTTGATGGCGAAATTTTAATTGACGATAATTTAGAATGGTATTGTCCAAACTGTGGAAATAGAGACCATGATACATTAAATGTAGCAAGAAGAACTTGTGGTTATATAGGAAGTAATTTTTGGAATAAAGGAAGAACACAAGAAATAAAAGAAAGAGTATTACATATTGATAATAAGGATGATGAATAGTTAATATTAGACTAAAAATAATAAATTTTCAAAATGCTTGTTCAAGCTAATTATAGTAGAATATGATTTTTGAAATTTATTATTTTTAGTTTGATAAAGGAAGAAGAAAGGAAAATGAGATAATGAGATATAATAAAATCAGAAAAATGGATATTGCAGATGGACCAGGAGTAAGGGTATCAATTTTTATGCAAGGTTGTACTTTTAATTGTGAGAAATGCTTTAATCCAGAAACACATGATTTTAGTGGAGGAAAAGAGTTCAATCAGGAAACAATTGATAGAGTGTTGACATTATGTGAAAATGAAAATATAAATGGATTATCTATTTTAGGTGGGGAGCCAATGCATCCTAAGAATATAGAAGGAACTACGAAGTTGGCAAAAGCATTTAAAGAGAAATTTCCGAATAAAAATTTATGGACTTGGACAGGTTTTTCTTTTGATAAAGAATTAAAAGACAAAGAAGTGTTACATTATATAGATGTTTTAGTAGATGGGCAATATGTTGATAAATTAAGAAATCCAAGACTAAAATATAGTGGGTCTTCTAATCAAAGAGTAATTGATGTACAAAAAAGTTTAGAGGAGAAGAAAGTGATTTTAATAGATTAGAATACTTAAGATAGAACAAGGAAGAACAGTATTGCACATAAATTGCACCTCAAATGTTAAACAAAAAAGTTTAAGATTTGGAGGTGTATTCTTTTTATATTCTAGGAAAGTTTTCTGAATTTCTTAGAATACAAAAGCATTCCACAGAAAATTGTTTTGCCATTTTCGCACGTGAACAAAGATGAGGCATATAAAATAATTTAAAAGGTTAAGAAATTTTAATCATACCTCTTTTGTTCTAAGTCTTGTGAAAAATATAAAAATTTGATATACTAACAGTTAGAAAGAAAGGAAAAGAAATGATAGCCGAAGTAATTATCAATCGAACCGCAAAAAAATTGAATAGAACTTTTGATTATCATGTCCCAGAAGAATTAGAGGGGCTTGTTTTTGTTGGAAGCAAAGTATTAGTACCATTTGGAAAAGGAAAAAAGCTAGAAGAAGCCTTTGTAGTAAAATTAAAAAACAAAACAAATTATCCAAATGAAATGAAAGACATTGCAAGACTAGAAGAACAATTAAAAGATGAACAAATACAGTTAGCTAAATGGATGGCTAAAAGGTATTTTTGCAATTTATCAGATTGTATAAAATTAATGTTAACACCAGGGACTAGGAATAAAAACAAACAAAAAAGAATACAAGAAAAAACAAAAAATAGTGTCTATTTAAGTAAAACGATTGAAGCAATAGAGTTTGATATAGAAACTGGAAAAATAAAATCAGAGAAACAAAAAAAAGTTATTCATTTTCTTCAAGACAACAGAGGAGCAACTATACCAGAAATAGAAATGCTTACGAGTTGTTCTAGAGCGATTGTTAATACCCTTATTAAAAATGGCTATTTAGAAATAGTGGAAGAAAAAATAGAAAGAAATCCATTAAACTTCAAAGATTTGGAATTAATCAGGAAAACAGAAACAACAGAAAAATTAGTCTTAACCAAAGAACAAGAAAATGCTTATCAAAAAGTAGAGAAGAAAATGGAGGAAAATGCCTATCATGCGTTTCTATTGTATGGCGTAACAGGATCGGGAAAAACAGAAATTTACTTGCAATTAATACAAACAGCATTAGAAAAAGGAAAAACGGCTATTCTTTTAGTTCCAGAAATATCTTTAACACCACAAATGTTAAATCGTTTTATGGCACGATTTGAAAAAAAAGAAATAGCAGTATTACATAGTAAATTAACCATAGGAGAAAGACATGATGAATGGGAAAGAATTCGAGAAGGAAAAGCTAAGATTGTAATAGGAGCAAGGTCAGCCATATTTGCACCAGTAGAAAATATAGGGATTATTATTATAGACGAAGAACATGACAGTTCTTATAAATCAGAGGCAAATCCTAAATATGATACAAAAGAAGTAGCAAAGCAAATTGCTCAATATAATAAATGTCCATTATTATTAGGAAGTGCAACACCAGATATAAATACCTATTATTCTGCCATACAAAAAGAAAAACAAGAAATAGAATTAGTAACTTTAACAAAAAGAGCGAATCAATCTTCTTTGCCTACTGTACAAGTAGTGGATTTAAAACAGGAATTAGCCAATCGGTAATCGTTCTATGTTTAGTGTGGATTTATATAGTGCAATCGAACAAAATCTAAAAGAAAAAAGACAAACTATTTTATTTTTAAATAGAAGAGGATATTCAACCTTTATTATGTGTAGAAATTGTGGGTATACTGTAAAATGTAAGAATTGTAATATTAGTATGACATATCATAGTTACAAAAGAAAATTAAAATGTCATTATTGTGGCTATGAAGAAAACATGGTAACAGTATGTCCAGCTTGTTATAGTGATAAAATTCGCTATTTTGGTACAGGAACACAAAGATTAGAACAAGAAATTAATAAACAATTTCCAACAGCTAGGACCATTCGAATGGACATTGATACAGTAACTAAAAAGAATTCTCATGAAGAAATTTTAGAAAAATTTAAAAATGAAAAGATAGACATATTAATTGGCACACAAATGGTAGTAAAAGGGCATCATTTTCCTGATGTAACTTTAGTAGGTGTAATTGCAGCAGACAGCTCTTTGAATATAGATGATTATCGAGCAAATGAAAGAACTTTTCAAATTTTAACACAAGTAGCACGGACGAGCAGGTAGAGAAAAGTTACCAGGAAGAGTTATTGTACAAAGTTATAATCCAGAAAACTTTAGTATTCAGTGTGCAAAAGAACAAAACTATGAGAAATTTTATGAGACTGAAATAGCACTACGAAGGCAGTTGAAATATCCGCCGTTTTGCGATATAATAGTAGTGAACTTTAATAGCTTGCTAGAAAAGGAAATTCAACAGTTTAGTCAATTAGTTTATGAGTATCTAAGCAATCATTTAGACCAAGAACAATTTAAAATATTTAAACCAATGCCATCACCAATTGATAAAATACAAAATAGATATCGATGGAGATTAATCATAAAAGGAAATATGTCAAAAGAAGCAAATGAAGTTTTTAATCAATGTCTAAAAGAAATTTATAACGAAAATTTGAAA
>CAPBNZ010000049.1 GCA_948585895.1 uncultured Clostridia bacterium
TATTTACAGAAGAAGATTTATTCCTCCTTGTGAATCGGATAGGTACATAAATCTGCCAACTCTAATCCTGAATAAGTAACACTATTATTTTTATTCCATTTGGAATTAAAGTAAATGCCTTTAATTTTGTATTCATATAAATCTTCTAAAAAATTTTTATACGGTTTGTCTGGCATATTGAATGCGTTTTGTCTCATTCTAATTTTTCTAGTATGAGTACATTATATAACAATCATTCTAGTTATTTTGTCGATTCTTGTCAAAAGTAGTTTTTTTTTGCAAAATAAAATCACCTTATTATTAAGATGATTTTTTGATTATGTTTCTATATAACCTGTTTTATATGATTCACTTTATAATTTCGTTCTTGCATATGAATCTCAATAACATCTATTCTAATTGGTATATCCTTTATCCCCTTTTTATAAATATAGTATTTTATGGCATATACCATATGTTTTTGTTTCTGTCTATTTACAGCATCTATTGGATTTCCATATTTTAAATTAGAACGTGTCTTTACTTCTATAAATACAAGTTCCTTTTTTAGACTATCTTCTGCAATAATATCAATTTCTCCTTGTCTGCACAGAAAATTTCTCTCTATCACTTTATAATTATTTGTTTCTAAATACTTACATGCCAGGGATTCTCCCCATTTTCCTATTTCTTGTCTAAAATACATCGATACCCTCCTATTACTTTTTCTATATATCCTTCTATTTCTAGCATTAATAATGTATTACTAATTTCTGATATGTTTTGATTAGATTTTTTACAAATTTCATTTAATGAAATGGGGGTTTCTGTTATCCATTGATAAATGTCATTATATTCTTTCTCTTTACATATTTTTCTGCTTAACTGTGCTTTTGTTTCTTTTTCCTTTGAAGGTCGTTTGTATGATAGAAATGAAAATTCTTTTATGATATCTTCTGTATTTGTTACTATTTTAGCTCCTTCTTGAATAAGTCGATTCGTTCCTACTCCATGTAAGTCGTTTACCTCATGTGGCAATGCAAAAATTTTTCTTCCTTGCTGTTTCGCTAGTTTAGCGGTAACACTTGTACCACTTCTATAGGCTGCTTCTACTACCAAAACACCTAGAGATAGTCCACTTACAATTCTATTTCTTTCTAAAAAATTCTTTGACTTTGCTTTTTCTTCTGGTGGATATTCTGTTATGACTAGACCATTGTTTTTTATAATTTGCTGATATAATTCTCTATTTTCCTGTGGGAATATATGTTGAAATCCACTTCCTAAAACGGCTATGGTTTTACCTTTTTCTTGTAAGGTTGTTTGGTGGGCAATGGTGTCAATTCCCACTGCCATACCACTTACAATTGTGATTTCTTGATACACTAATTCTTTAGCAAATTTATATGCTAATTTAACCCCATTTTCAGAACATGCTCTTGAACCTATAATGGAAATAATATTGGTCTTTAATAATTCTATGTTACCTTGTATATACAATTGCTTTGGTGCATTTTTTATATTTCTTAGTTGTTCTGGATATCTTTTATCATCCATTGTTATAATTTCTAATCTTATCACCTCATTATTCTGAAATTTATGATTTATTATGCCAATATTTTCTATCTAGACTTCTATATTGAATTGCTTCTGCTAAATGTTTTTCTTTTATTTCTTTGCATCTATCTAAGTCAGCAATGGTTCTTGCTACTTTTAAGATTCTATTATAAGCTCTGCCACTTAGCCCTAATTGGTTGAATGCCGTTTCTAGTATTTTTTTACTTCTATTATTTAATTTACAGAATTTTTCTATTAATTTAGGAGTTAATTCAGAATTCGAAAAGATGTTATATTTGTGATATCTTTCTAATTGTATTTTTTTTGCTTGATTAACTCTTTTTTTTATTTCTTCTGATGTTTCTGCTTTTTTGTACTCTTCTAGTTGATGATATTTTATTGTACTTACTTCTACGTGAATATCAATTCTGTCTAAAAGAGGTCCACTAATTCGATTGATATATTTTTTTATTTGTTCTGGTCTACAGCAACATTTCTTCTTTTCACTTCCGTAATATCCACATTGACATGGGTTCATACTAGCAATTAACATGAATTTACAAGGATAAGTAATTGTTGTATGTAATCTACTGATGGTTACTTGCCTGTCTTCTAATGGTACACGCAAAGACTCTAATGCATTTCGGTTAAATTCTGGTAGCTCATCTAAAAATAATACGCCTAAATGAGATAAACTTATTTCGCCAGGTTTTGGATTTTTTCCTCCTCCTATCAATGATATTGGTGTAATTGTATGATGTGGTGTTCGGAAAGGCCTTTTACTAATTAACGGCTCTTCTGTTGAAGTTAACCCCAGTATACTATAGATTTTTGTAACCTCAAGTTTTTCTTCTAGTTTCATATCTGGTAAAATGCCTGGTAATCTCCTAGCTAACATAGTTTTTCCAGAACCTGGCACTCCGTATTAGTAGACAATTGTGTCCCCCACTGGCTGCAATTTCTAATGCTCTTTTTACATTTTCTTGCCCTTTTACTTCTGAAAAGTCATACTCATATTGTTTGTTTTTAGTTAATTCAGAATTGCTACTTTCTTCTTGAACAATTTCCTTTTTCCCATTTAAGTATAATATAACTTCTTTTAGAGTATTTACTGGTAATATTTCTATTTCTTTTAATATACTAGCTTCTTTTTCATTTTGTTTTGGTAAAATAATTCTTTTTATTCCCAACCTTTTAGCTTCTATACAAATTGGTAAAATCCCTTTTGTTTCTTCTATGTCTCCATTTAAGGACAACTCCCCTATAAAGATAGTTTCTTCTAAAAGTGTTTTTAAGTTAGAATTTCTTATACTTTTATTAGCAATTAAAATTCCAACTGCTATGGGCAAATCGAACATAGAGCCTTCTTTTCTAGTATTAGCAGGAGATAAATTTACAACAATTCTTCTACTTAAAAATTCGATATTAGAGTTTCTAATTGCAGTTTTAACTCTTTCTTTGGATTCCTTCACACTAGCGTCTGGAAGTCCTACTATTTCAAAATATGGCATCCCATTTGATATATCTACTTGGATGGATACTAGATATCCATATAATCCCTGTAATGCGATGCTTTTTGTAATTGCTAACATATTTCCCTTTCTACTTATATAGCTTAAATATCTGAGGTCATATGAGGTAATAAACTTTTGATTTTGGAGTGTATTATCAAGATATGATTTGTAATTGGTTTTATTCAATAAAATATATTTTATATTGTGGGGATTGGTATTCTTTTGGAAAGAATTTAAAATTATATTTTTAATTCTCGATTGTAAAAATTATGACCTCAGATATTTAAACTATATAAGATTTCTGAATATTTTGCCTGAAATGGCTATTGACTTAACTTATCCTATTTTTAAAATTAATGGAATTAATTTGTTTTGATATGAATTGATTGTTATTATAAACTTTATTCCATTTTTTGTCAATAGTCTTATGGAAATTTTTAGATAATTTCAAGTCCGAGGCGAAATACCGCCTCGGATATTTTTTTGCCCAAAATAAAAAATTCCTAAATTTTAAATTCGCATTTTTAACTCACATGAGTTAAGTTTTATTTCTTTCTAATGTTAAAATTTGAATGGGTGAATAATATGAATATAACACAATCAATAAAAACAAGAATTGAACACTTATGCCAAGAAAGACATATGTCTATAAATAAAATGTGTATAACTTGTGGAATAACTCAATCTTCTATTAATAACATAATAAATAGAAAACAAAGAGATGTTTCCTTATTGACAATTGTAAAAATATGTAATGGTTTAACGATTACATTAAATGATTTTTTTGATGATGAGATTTTTAAAAAAGAAATAGAAGAAGACATTTAAAATCTTAAAGAAAGGAAATACTCGTATGAATCTTTATGAAAACTTACCTATAGAACAGTGGAAAGAAAAGACTACTCAATTAGTTAATGAACATCCCTTAAAAAAAGAAGAAATTGTAGATGCCGTCTTAACAAGCTGGAATAAAATTTTTGAAACTTATATTGGTAATGAATTAAAAATAGGAAGAGACATAAAACCTGGTCCACAAATTTTAGGAAATTATCTACACGAATTAATTCCAATTTACTTTGAAAAAAAATATAATGGAGAATGGCAAAAAGATAAAACTAAGATGGATAAAAATCTTGTTTGTACCTATAATAATTTCTATTCAATAGAAATTAAAACATCATCTAGTAAAAAGGATATATTTGGAAATAGGAGTTATGCCATTCAAGCTGAAGCAGAAAAAACAAAAAAGAAACAAGGCTATTACTTAGCGATTAACTTTGAAAAATGTACAGAAGAAAATGAAAAACCTAATATTACTTTAATCCGTTTTGGTTGGTTAGAACATTCTGATTGGATATCACAAACTTCTCAAACAGGACAGCAATCTAGGCTTTCAAGAGATAGTGATAGTTTAAAATTAATCACATTATATAAAAAAAGATAGTGATTCAACTATCTTTCTTTTATTCTTGATGTAGTTTTGCCCACCATCCTGTTCTTTTGGTAACTAAATGGCTAACTTCAAGATTATTTAATAATTCCTTATTATCTTCATATAATTTATTGAATCTAGCAATTCCATCGTTACTATCTTTTTCACATAATGATATGTTCGAAATTAATAATGATACAAACATATTCATAATATCAGGTTTTGTTAATTCAGCATTTATTGTATTAAGTCTTTTTATTCTATCCATAAGTTTTTCCATAACATTATCAAGAATTTGTTCATTTGATAAATCAATATTTTTATGTTTCTTATTGCAAACCAAAAACATATCAAATGCAATAGATTCCTTACTTGAAGTATGTGCTCCTGTTCTAGATTCTGAATGTATTGGATAGGTAACACTTATTTGAAATCCTGAATCAATTAATGATTTATAAATTGATTTCCATCCATCAATATTTTTATCATGATAGGTAAATACCATAACCCCATCATCTTTTAAAACTCTTTTACACTCCAACCATACACTTTTTAAACCATCAGAATATGTATCTTGTGTTTTATTTTTAAATTTGTTTACAACAATTTCTTTTTCTTTGGGTGTAAGTTCTTCTTCAAATCCTAAACAATCTTGTGCATATTTTGACAAATGTAACCAGGAATGAAAGAAGTCTAATAATTCTGAATACATAACATTATCACTGTATGGTGGATCTGTTAAAATTATATCTATACTTTTATCCGAAATATATTCTAAGTTTTCAGAATTTGAACAGTTAATGAATGGTAATTCTTGACTTAAATTTTTATATTCATCTGTATTATTAAATAACACTTTGTCATTACTGTATACTTTTTCTGATTTTGTTTCATGGGAATAAATATCATAAATGTTTTTTGAAAATTCTTTCCCTTTAATTATTTTATTTATAGCCTTTAAAAATGTTCCTGTTCCAAGAGTTGTTCCCCAAACACAATTCTCAGTAGGCATTGGAATTGGAACATACGCATGATTAAAAAATATATTTGATATCTTGGTTGCATTAGCTTGATATCTACAAAACATATTATTCATTTCCAATATGCTCGAAAATGCTACAATAAACCAAAATCTATTATTAATATTTTCAATGTTTTCAATCTCATCAAAAAGAATACTTAAACATAAAAGTTGCCTTTTATTATATAAATCTGAAAACTTTTCATACCCATGATTAAGTATTTGATTGGTATTGTATCCAGCTGGTATTGGTATATCTGGTATTCTTTTATGCTGTGTTTCGAAACATTTACAAGCTTCATTATAAAGCTTTTTATCTTCAATTGTTGGTGTCTTATAATCATGACATTTACAATGAGGGCAATAATATTCTATTGCAACAATATTACTTGAAAATGGATATCCATATTTTCCTTTTAAATTTAATAAAGATTCCTTTTTTCCTTTCCAATAAACACTTCCACTTTTTATATTAGAATCATTTTCCTTATTTAACATAGATTTACAAAAAGGGCATTCCAAATCACCTTTTTCATTTTTCATATTATGGACTACTTCTAAACAATCTGGGCAAACAAATATATATTCTTTCTTTCTTATCGCTATAATATGACTAGAAAAAAGTTGTAATTCTTTTTTTCCATCTACTAATGTTTTAGAATGAAAATTATACATCATATCTGCTTCATGATTACAATGTGGACAGATTGTTTTATAATATGATTTTATTCTATTACCCACATTTGTCTCTAATTTTTTCAAATCCTTATTTAAGCTTATTTCATCAATAGGAATAATTTCTGATAATGTAACCATTTTAGAAATAGGCTGTAAATCATTACCAATAACACTCATATTCAGCCTCAAGGCTTCATATATTGTAGTTCCTCCACCCATAAAAGGATCTAATAACTTGACATCTAAATTATTATCTAATTTGCATTGTGTATAAAAATGATTCCATACATCATCATCTTTTGTACTTAACAAAGATAATAACATTAATCTAAAGTTACATGTCGTTCTTCTTGCAAAATATTTATGTAAAAAAAATATAGGTTTTTTTCTACTTGCTTCTTTTTTACTTGTCTCATATATTTTATCAAAAGGAAAATCATAATAAATGTATGATTCATCCATTTTATGTCCTTTTAAAATAGTTTTCATTTTTTGTACCTCATTTTTATATTTTGATTATAGAAGAAATGACCAATAACTTTTAATTTTATTTAATTATATAGTATTCAATAGAATTAGTCAATCCTATAAAACTCTAATTCAAACTTACATTTTTTGCAATGATATAATGTAACAAGATTGAAATAGTAATATTTCTCAAAATTTTGCATATACTATAAAAGTATTTTAAATTTTCCAAATAAATTAGTTTAAATTCTTAAAATCTATTGACAAAAGAGATAAAGTAGATGTATAATAATAAATGTTCAAACATCGCGGAGTGGAGCAGTTGGCAGCTCGTTGGGCTCATAACCCAAAGGTCGGTAGTTCGAGTCTACCCTCCGCAACCAATGAAAGTCAGTAATCTCAATGATTACTGGCATTTTTATTTTCGTTTACTACATAGAATTTACGGACTCCTACAAAAACTATAAAGCAAAAATTGAAGATAAAGAACACGATAAGAAAACTATACAAAAATATTTATATCGCTGGTTAAAGGAATATGACGAAGAATTTAAACAGAAATTTCCTTCAGATAGATAGGATAGAAAAGGTAAAAATAGGAATATATAATAATACAAGTTGTTACACCCTTAATATAGACAATTGCTAGTTTTCTATTTTTCTTGCGACTATTGCTAATCTTCCGTCATTTTGTGAATATTCACAAGTAGATAATGTTAAAAGCTGGTCGCTGTATTGTGCTGTTTTTCCTGTATCATAAATACTTGCTTTTTTACAATTCTTTATGTATTCGTTATATTCTTCTTCATTTTCTGCATTGATAAAAAAGTAATACTTAAATACATTTTTATCGCTTTTTCCCCACTCACCACTATTAGCACCTAACATACATTTTATACTACTATCATTAAATAGCTTATTAAAATGATTTATTGCTACATCATTTACAAAAGGAGAAGAAGTTTCATTTTTTGATACATCTAGTTCAGCAGATATATAATACTCTTTACTACTTAGTTTTAAATTATTCAACTTGCTTTCAAGACGTTTCTTATTACTTTCATTCCAATTAGCCCATTTAACTGTTATAGTTTTGCTTTTTAATAATGTATGACTACTATCATATAATGATACATTTATTTTTGATAAATCCATTATTCCGTTGTTATCATTTTGAACAAAAGATGTTGCGATAGATATTCCTTGAATATCTCCAACAGTAGATTTAATTTTTTTCTCTATTTCTTCTAATGGGGAAGGAACATTTGTGTTTTTTATAAGGGCATAATCTAATATCAATTCAAATGAAACTAGCAAGGAGAAACTCTCTATAACTCTAGCTTCTTATATCTTTTACTATACTCATTTATATTGATATTTCTATTATTTGTTTTGTTTAGAAACATATAGCTTGCGTTGATATTGGCATACGAAACAGGATTACTTTTCCTTATGTAGTTTTGCATTTCATATTCTAGCCTATAAAATGCTCGTTTATCATTGATTATATACAAAACATCGTTGTAAGTATCATTTGAAAGAAAGCCATCGTGATTAAATGTTTCGTTCCAATATTTTTTTGATCTCCTTTGTTTATCTTCTCATTTTCTAAGTAGTATGTTTAGTTGTATATGCTTATTTACTTGTGGGAAAAACTCTGTAAAGATTTCATTTAAGTTGTCAAAGTTAAAAGTTATTGAACACGTTGACATTATTTGATTACACCACCTTTCTCTATACCCTTATTTTACCATAGTTTACATAATAGAACAGGTGCTTGGAGATAAGTTTTTTAACTTTTTATCATTATTTTGTGAACGGCAATAGAAGTTACGCCCAGCACTTGTTGGGGTATTAAAAAGTGAAGTCCTAGAAACCTTTTAAAGCATTTATAATCATTAAGGTGACAGGGAAAAAAATAAAAATACGATTAACCTAGACTAATTTAGAAGTAAGTAAAAAATCAGAAAAGGGGGGTTACAAAAATAAATAAGAAGTAATTTAATTCGGTAGATATAATGATATAAATTGTAAAATTTTACATTGTTCGCTTGAATAAAGTAGAAAAATATTGTAATATATTACCAACCTTTCAATGTCAAAAGGCAGTCTTTTACATAAGGACGGAAAGGGGGTATATGATATGACACAAGCCGAACTTATTCTACAATTGGTTGAAAAACTTTTAGCAGAAAGAGATAAAAACAATAATCTTCAATCTCAAGTAGAAGAAAGCAAAAAGAGTAAAGACTAAAAGTGTCATTACATAGTCAGAATTGGAAAGTATTTGAGGGTGCTTTCCTTTTCTTTTATTTCTATACAAGAAAAAAAAGTATGTGCATTGAGGTACACATACAAGTAAACAATATAACACAGCCGAACTAGAGTACATTGTTTAATGTAACTATATAATAACACAATTTTTTAACATTGTCAAATGAATTTTCGTAATTGTTTTTAGCCAGAAATTTCAAACAGTATATTTATTTTAATATATATATCGAAATATATAGCAAAATATGATAGAATTTGTCTATATTATAAATAAAAAGGAGAAAAGCGGAACTCATAACCCAAAGGTCGTAAGTTCGAGTCTTACCCCCGCAACCAAAGATTTAATTAGAGTCGCAAGAGATTGTGGACTCTTATTTTTTTGACTAAAATTCTATTTTTACAAAAGTGGGGACAATTTGGGGACAGTCCCTACATTTTTATTCATTAAATAGCATACTTTAGCCTTGCTAATTTATATTAAACTTTGAAAATCAAAAAAGTAATTTTCGAGAAATTTTGAAAAGAGTTTTTATACGAGCATTTTCTCTAAAACTTGACCTGCTTCTTTATTATGAGCTTCAACCGGATGCACATAGAAGTTTAAGGTAGTAGTTATTTGAGCATGCCCTAATCTTGATGCTACAACAGCTACATCTACATTTTTAGATATAAGCAAAATAGCATTTGTGTGTCGCAAACCATGAAAAGTAATTTTTGGTAAGTTGTTCTTTGCAATGAAAGAACGAAACCAATCTGTAATTGTATCAGGATGCATTGGATTACCATTCCAAGTAACAAATAGTCTATTTGAGTTAATCCATAAATTGCCACATTTTTCTTTTTCAGTATCATACCAAGTTTTATATTTGTTAAGCATATTTATAACGATATCAGGAATTCCAACTTTTCTAATTGAACTATGTGTCTTTGGATCTTTTACGAAAATGCCTTTTTCAGAAGTGTATTGACTTGCTTTAGTAATATTAACAAAACCTTCTTTAAAATCGATATCTGACCATTCTAAGCCTAATACTTCGCCTCTACGCATACCAGTAAACAATGTTAAAATAACAATAGTTTGAAATTTGATTTCTTCATTTTCTAATGCTTCTAATAATTGTTTACATTGGATATCATCATAGTATTTAATTTGAGGTCTTTCGTGTTTAGGTGGCTTAACTCTGTCAGCTGGATTATAAGGTAGTATCTGCCAATATACTGCATTTTGTAGCATAGCATGAAGTAAACGATGATGCTCTAATATTGTTTTAGAAGATAGACTCTTCATTACAGTCTTTCCGTTATGATTTTTACATCTTTTTAGTTGATGATCTTTTGAAAGATAATCGTAAAAATTCATAATGTGAGTTGGTTTAATATTGCATAACTTATAATGACCGAAATATGGAATAATTCGTGATTTTAGCATTCCTTTATATCTTTCATAAGTTTTTGGTGCTAATTCTTTTTCACCATAATTTTTAGCCCATAAATCTGTAAATTCTTTAAATGTCATTGAAGAGTTTTGCAAAACAATACCATTTTCTACTTCATAAACAAAGTTCACAAGTTCTTTGTCTGCTTCACGCCTACTATTTGCTTTTATACTTTTAGTATATCTAATTCTGTTACCATAGCTGTCAAAACCATGTGATACAATTAATCTCCATGAGCGTTTGCCTCTCTTTTCAAGATACCCTGCCATTACTTTTTTCACCTCCCTTCAGTATACCTATGGCAAGGATTTTTATATATAATTTATTTTTTTCTAGTTTCTTCTATCCATTTTAGAAATTCTTCTTCTGTTTTTAAACCTTGTTTTATGTCCTTTTTAAATTTATTAGCTTCATTTTTCCATTGCTCATATTTTTCTAAATACATAGGAATATCAGGATTTCTATTTGCTAACATTTTTTTTGCTGATAGAGTTTTTCTATATAATGAATTTATTTCATCTTTTTTTAACTTTTCATTATAAGTAATCATTGCACCGATTTCTTGACACGTCTTTCCATTTTCAAATATATTGTCACAATACAGAGTATTCTTTTTAGAAGATGGAATAAAATAATTACCACAATGTTTACAAATATATATGGGTGTATTATTTTTTATTAATTCTAAAATACTTATAAAACAAGCACTTTCGATTATATGACAGTTAAAACAAAGAGGTGTAAAGAGTTCATCATCATATTCTGTAGGGTAATTTTTTATATATTCTGAAATTGCCTTGGCTTTTTCTTCAAAATTGCCTTTGTTAGTACATGAATTTATATTTATATATTTCATTGGCTCAACATCATATGCAATAGCTATATATGAATTTAATGTTAGAAATATTTCAGAATAATTATCGAAGTCAGCTTGTTTATAGATATAGAATCTTTCTGCAATAGAAAAATTATTTAAATAGTCTAAATTTGATAGATTATTTATGAAATTTATAATTGTTCTAAATTGAGATTGATAGTATGTTAAAATTTCTTTTCGTTCTTCATAATTATTTTTACAAACTAAAATAAAGTCTTTTTCAGTTAAGAAAATGTTTTCTGCATCATTAGTAATATTTAAATTTGTATATTCATTAAAGGGGTTACCAATGTCTTTATTATCATTGTTAAAGACTAAAGCTGGTAATCCATAATTATATATAAATTCCACAAAAGAATTGAAATCTGTGAAATCATAGTTCAAAAATTTTAATAAAGTTGTTCCTAGTTTATTTTTTTCAGCAGTAAAATCAGATTTATACAATTTGCAAATACTATCAGAATAGGTTGAAAGATATTTAGTATATTCTTTTTTTGTTTTAAATTCATTTCTTTCTTTAAGTATTGTATATGTGTCATTGGCTTTATTATATGTTGCATTTACAATAGAAAAAGCATCTCTTGTAAAAAGTTCCATATTGTTTATGATTGACATTTTCATATAATAAATTCTGGATACAACATCAAATTTCATACAAACCTCCTTGTTAACAATTCAATTCTAATAAAAAACATTGCTAATTGATATCAAAAAACATTAAAGATTATTGACTAATCACAAATTAACAATTAAAATACAAATTATAAAATTGTTAACAATATTATACACAGCTAATTTTAAATTGTCAATACAAAATTTAAAATTTAGCGATTTAGAAGTTAGGAGGTGAGCAATATGACAATAGAGAAAATGCAAAGGACAACTTTAACAGCTAAAGAGGCAGCAGAATATTTAGGAATTTCATATTGGTTAATTACACAATTAGTAAAAAGAAAACAAATTCCTTGTTCTAGAGTTGGAAAAAGAATCTTATTTAGAAAAGAAGCCTTAGATATTTATCTAAGCAAAAAAGAAAATGATTCAATAGAAGAATCTTGTTAGAAAGAAGGGAGGACATGGGACAAGTTGGATGGATAAAAGTAAATACAAATATATTTTCAAATAGAAAAATTAAAATCCTATTAAAAGAAAGGGAAGGGGACACCTATTTTAGAATATGGATTCAAATTTTAACTATTGCAGGAGAATGTAATAGAGATGGTGGACTATATATTAGTGATAATACACCATTTAAAATCAAAGATTTTACAAATATTATTGGAAAATCTTCGAAAACATTTACGAAAATTTTACAAAAATTTATAGACTTAGGGATGCTAATTTATAAACATGATACATACTTTGTAAAGAATTGGAGCAAGTATCAAAGTGTTGATAAACTTAAGAAAATTGGAAAGTCAAACAAAGTAATTGAAGAAAATTTAATTGAAAAAAGTTTTAATAATACTACAAAAGAAAAGATAAGAAAAGAAGAAAATAGAAAGGAGACCAGAATAGATGAATCAAATTTTGAAACCCTCAATTGATAAAAATGACTGTATTGAATGTGAATATTGCAAAAACAAATTATACAGAAAAACAATAGAATGGGAACTGTATGGGACAAAAAGAGTAATAACATTAGATTATGAAAGATGTAATTGTAATGATGCACAAGCATATTGGAATGAATATGATTTAAAAAAGTTAAGGATGCTAGAGGAAGAAAAGAAACTAGAATTGATGCAAGAATTTTCAAAAAGGGTTGAAAGAATTATAAAAAATAGCAAGATGAGTAAAAGAAATTTAAGTTATAAATTTGATAATTTCAAGCCAAATAATAGTAATAGAAAAGTATTTAATAATTTAAAAAACTATAGTAAAAAATTAGTAAATGGCATAGAGAAAAAGGGATTAATTTTGGTAGGAAATAACGGAGTTGGTAAAACACATTTAGCTTGTAGTATTGCAAATAAATTAATTGAAAATGGAACATCAGTAATATATGGTACATTAATTAATTTATTGGCAGAATTAAGAAATTCATACTATATAGATAACAATATTTCAGAAATGGAAATTATCAAATTATATGAAAGTGTTGACCTATTAATCATAGATGATTTAGGAAAAGAAAAGCCAAGTGAATGGGGATTAGAAAAGTTATTTACTATTATAAACAGCAGATATGAAAATAATTTACCAGTAGTTATAACAACAAATTATAATCAAAATTCTTTAGTGGAGAGATTAAGCTTGAATGGAGAAATTGAGACAGCAAAGTCAATTATTTCAAGATTATATGAGATGTGTTATTTAGTAAAAATAGATGACATAGATCATAGAATTAAAAAGAAAAAAGTTAGTAATTGCGGGAACAATGACTAACTAAAAAGATTACTTTTTTAAATGTTTTCTATAAAAATTATAATT
>CAPBNZ010000050.1:0-6436 GCA_948585895.1 uncultured Clostridia bacterium
AAAGTATAATTTAGAAGAGCATAATATTTTTAAAGAAAGGGAATGAGATTAAAATGAAAAGGAAAGTAGTTATTATTACCATATTAATGACTTTAATTTTGCTAGCAGGCAACTTATTAGCCACAACAAATTTAATAGCCAAAACAAGTAGTTCAGTAAATGAATTAGAAGAAGGACAAGAGGTAACCATTACATTAAGATTTGATGAATATCAACAAATTCAAGAAGGGCTAAATGCTTACCAAGCAACTTTAGAATACAATAAGGAAATATTTGAAGAAGTAAAACAAGAAGATTTCCAATGTTTAAATGATTGGGAGAAATTACAGTATAATCAAGCAACTGGAGAGTTTGTTGCCATCAAAAAAGTAGGCAGTACAGAACCAGAAGATATTGTAAGTATTACATTAAGAACTAAACCAGTGGTAAAGGCAACAACAACAGAAATTAAAATTAAAGATATTGTAACTTCAGAAGGAGAAAGAGATATTGCTATTGCAGAAACAAAAGCAACTATCAATATTATAGAAGAACAAACAGAAAAACCAGAAGAACCAAAACCAGAGAAAATTACTTCTACTAAATATACGATAGCAGGAGGATATGTAGAAAGAATTTTACCAAATACAACAGTAGCACAATTTAAGGAAAATGTAACCTTAGAAAATGTAACAACTGAGCCACAAATTGTATTTACAGACCATGAAGGAATGCCACTTGCAGAAGACGGAATTGTTACAACAGGAACCCAAATAAAAGTAGGAAAAACACTTCAATATACGCTTGTTGTAATCGGAGATACTGATAGTGATGGAGAAATTACAATTAATGATATGGCAGAATTAAAATTACATATCATTGAAAAAGAATTATTAGAAGGAATTAAATTGAAAGCAGCAGATGTTGATAACGATGGTGAAGTTACCATTAATGACTTAGCACAAATGAAATTAATCCTAATTGATTTATTAAAACTAGAATAAAATTTTAATTTGAATAATAGAAAAATGGAGGATAAAATACGCATGAAAGAAAAAACGAGGAAAATTAGTAAAATTAGTATATGCTTAGCACTATTCCTAATATTATCTTTAGGTGTTATTTATGCTGCTAATGTAATTTCTTCTAAGGGAGAATTAAATGACGATGGCATTATAGATTATAGTGACGTTAATCTATTAGAAAAACACCTAATTCACCTACAAGCATTGCCAGAAGAAAAACATACAAATGCAGATATGAATGGTGATGGAGAAATCACGGTAACAGACCTTTCATTTTTAATTAAAAAGATAGAAAACAAAAGAGATTATACAGTGGAATTAATCAATATGGATACACCAAATTACTATCCAAAAAAAGGTGAAACAATTGAGATAACATTTGGGGCTGTTATAAATTATCAAGATGTAAGCATCGAAAAAATAGTGATCAACAACCAAGAACAAAATGTGGAAAACGAATCAGGAGCTTACAAAATAAAAGTAAATGTAGGAAATCAAGCAGGAAAACAAGAATACCACATAAATAAAGTTATTTTAAACACAGGAGCAGAAGTAAAAGTAGATAATACGATTTCTGTATGTGTTTTAAAAGCAGAACCTTATATAGAAGAAAATAGTTACAAATTAGAAGAAACCTTTGAAGGAAAAGCCTACATAAACTTTAATCTAGTAGACCAAGAACAAAGCATCACATCAGCACAATTTAGCGTTTATGAAATTGCAAACATAGAACCACAAGCAGAACAAATGCAAAACACACTAGAACCACAAGTAAAAGAAACAGAAGTAATAGTGGCACAAACTAACATAACAGCAGGAGAAAATCGCCATGAAGTACATGTAGAAGATGGAAAAACTTATCGCGTTATTATTAATGTAGCATACAATGCTGCCAAAGACCCAATCGAAGGAAAAGAATATACAGGAGAATCTTTTGTTTATAGCAAAGAATTTACGATGGCACTTGATTACCAATTTAGTATCAGCAACATACACACATTAAAGGATGGTCAAGAAAGCAATAAATTTGCTAAAAAAGAACCAATTACCATTCAATTTGACAGTACCAATATTGCTTATGAAAACACGGGTAGTTCAAACTTTGAGCCAAGTACAATAACGGTAAATAACAAACAATATGAAGTAACCAAACAAGAAGACCGTTATGTAGCAACAATCGATGGATTAGAACAAATAGGAGAAAATACAATTACCATCGAAAAAGTAAAATTGAAAAATGGAAAAGAAATCGTCTTAGAGACAGGAAATACAGTAACCATTACAATTGATGCGCAAAAACCAGTTGTATCTAACCTAAAAACAGAAGAAAATGTACAAGAAAAAAATATGAAAGTAACCTTCCACATAGAAGATGAAGCAAAATCAATTCAATCAGCCAAAGTAGTACTTTATGATAGTGGAGAAAATATCATAGCAAGTCAAGACATAACAACAGAAGAAATAGAAAATGGAAACATAGAAAAAATCTTTAACACCCAAACAACAGATAGTTACATTATTAAAGTAATTGCAAATTACCAAGAAACAGAAGACCATATCATAACAGACAGTGTTCTATTTGAAAAAGAAATTACAGCAAATCGTTTTGCAACCATAAAAAATGCAAAAGTAGAACCAACCACATTAGAAAAGAAAGAAACTGTAAAAATCACATATGAAATAGAAACCAACAGTGAAAGTGAAGTTGCAAAAATTCGTGTTAATAACCTAGATTGTATTGCTACCAAAGTAGCCAATGGAACCTATGAAATAATTACAGAAGTAGGAGAAGAAGCAAAAGTATTAGCGTTAACAGCTAGTAAAATCATTTTTGCTGACCAAACCGAAGCAATTGTAGAAAATACTGTAGAAGTAACTGTATTAAAAGACCTACCAAAAATCGAAGAAATTAAACAAGAAGATAACCTAGCTAACAATCAAGTAACGGTAACCTTTACATTAGTAGACCCAGATAATAGCTTTATCACAGGAAAAGTACAATTAGTAAAACCAGCAGTGGATGGAAATCCAGAGCAAGTAATCCAAGAACCAACCATCGAAAGAGATGGCGAACATGGAAGAGTACTTTTCGAAAATGTAGAAATTGACAAAGAATATACAGCAAGATTTATTGCAAACTATAATCGTTATCCAGAAGGTGACGAAAACATAGAAGAAAATCAAGTCATTCGAGAAGCAAAAATTATGCTAGTTGGTGACTATAACCTACAAGTAAGTGACCTAAAAACAGCAAACAAAGAAAAAGACACAAAATATTTTGAGAAAAACGAAGAAATTACCCTAAGCTTTAATTGTACCAATGCAACCAGTTTCTTACCAGAAAAAGCAATCATAGATGGCAAAGAATATGTATTAACACACACAGAAGGAACTAATATTTATACCACTAAATTAGCAGGACTAGAAGAAAGTGGTGTAAAAGAATACAAATTAGAAACCATTATATTAAACAATAAGAGATTTTTAGACGTAGAACCAGAACAAAAAATAAAAATCGAAGTATTAAAAGAAAAACCAACCATTACCAGTTTTGGATACAAAGAAGACGATACTGACAAAAATAAGGTGGTGGCAAGCTTTAACCTAAATGACATAGAAACAACTATCTCAAATGGAACCATTGTAATTTTGGATGACCATAAAAATGAAATCAAAACACAAAATTTAGTAGTAGGCAATAATCAAATTACATTTGATAAAATAGATAGTGAATACTATAACATTAAAGTAAAGGCTAATTATGACCTAGATACCAATGCTTTAGGCGCTGGTGAAAATGAATACCAAGAACAAATATTGTTACAAGAAGAAATCGATTTTACAGAACGAAAAATCCAACTAAAAGATATACAAGATGTTAGATTATACCATATATATTATGGATTTCCAATGGAAGTAAAGAACATTGATAGTAATGAAATAATTGAAAATCCAGAAAATTATGTAGCAAAAGTAAAAATGAAAAATATGCCAGATATGCATGCAAATATAAAATCTTGTAGAATTGAGCAAAGAAAAGTTATTTTAGAATTAGATGTAGAAAATACGATCATCTACAAAGGAGACGAAAGACAAGCAAAAGTAGAAGTACCTTTTGGTGTTATGGGAAATACAGGTTCTTATGTAAAAAATGAATCTTTTGAAGATTTACTTTACCAAATGAGACAATATCCAACAGGAACCTTTAACCTAACCAAAGATTATGATGCTTCTGAATATGAAGTAGATACCTTAACCTATTTTGGAGACGCTATGTTCCAGGGAACCATTAATGGAAATGGGCATACCATCTACAATTTACAAAAACCAATATTTAGCGAAATAGAAAGAGCAACCATTAAAAACCTTGTGATAGAAAATGCTTATATAACAAGCAAAGTAGGTTCATGGCAAAAAGGATTTATTGCCAATGAAATTTACAGTAAAACAGTTGTTAGCAATGTTCACATCAAAAATTCAACCATTTCTACTTATAGCCAATTCTATACATTTGGACCAATAGCAGGAAGATTAAGTGGTAGTAGAGTTGAAAAATGTAGTGTTACTAATCTATCCATAGTAGCACAAAGAGGAGCGGGTTCTAGAAGAGTAGGAGGAATTGTTGGTGAAATAGGATATGGTTCAACCATAGAAGACTGTTATGCAACAGGAGAAATTCAAGGCTCTTGGGAAGTAGGAGGAATTGTTGGTGGTGTTCAAGATTCTATGTATCAACAAAATACCATTAAACATTGTATTGCAAAAGTAAATATCAATGGAACGTCAGGACCAGGTAACGTAGGAGGAATTGCTGGAAATGCAAATGGTGCAGGAAGAATTAAACTAGTACAAAATATAAGTTTAGCGCAAGGGAGCAAATCTTATAAAACACATGGAAGTGCTATTACATTAGACCCAGATACCTTCAATTACGAAATGACAGAATCGAATTTAACAGCAAATGCAGAAAATTCAAATGGACGAATTAAAGAATTTGCAAAAAGTGAATTTAGTGGAGAATTCTGCAAAGAGCAAGCAGGATTTAGTGACCAAATTTGGAATTTAGACGATAAAAACTATGAAAATATACCAACTTTAAAAGGTTATGACCCAAATAACAAACAAGAAGGGGCAACGACAGGAAACTACATTCCAGATGTGGAAAGATTAAAGAAGATGCAAGACTATGACCCTAAAAAAGAAGTAGCCTATTCAAACCTATATAAACTAATGCCATTCTTTGACGCAAAATATTTGGTAGTAGACGGGGCAAGAATTAGTGAAGACGACGTATTAAACCAAAAACAAATCAAAACCATTTTACCATATAATGATAAAAATGAATTTGTGCTAACTCTTACCGAAGAAAACCATCAAAGTATAGACCATATCAATGTAGTATTTACAGATGACACCACAAAGCAATACCAAGTGAAGTTTAAAAACATGAATAACCATGTGGTATCTTATAAATTAGAAGAACTAGGAATTGAATATAACTTTGACAAATATGTTATTAAACAAGATGCAGAAATTGTAAAAAAATTAGTGGACTACATTCTAACGTTAGATTATGACAGAGACTTAAAACCATTAGTAGCGCCAATCAACTTAGGAGACCGTATTTATAAAGACTTCTTTAATGAAACAATTAAAACAGAAGAAAGTGCAAAACAATTTGTTTTAAACTTTTTAGGAAATGTAAATGGATATAGTTTAACAATAGATAATTCTATTTTAAACAATTATATTTATGATTATTTAACGAAAAGTACGAATAAGTTAAAACAATTTATGTTTGCTTATAACTATTATTCACGTTTTTATGGCTTTGAAGTTAGTAACATGAAAGTAAGTGATATTGTATTCTTTAAAGGAGAATTATACAATACAGGTGTAAATACAAACAATTTAGTAAACTTATGTTTAGCAAGTAATTCATTAGGTACTCATGTTTCTTACTTATTCTATGAAGAAAGTTTAGGACCTTGTGTTGGCTTCACAACAGTTAGTGATTTTGTGGAACATAACATTAAAATGTTTGCCAATAATCAAGACCCAAATGATTGGTTTGCAGAGAACTTTAATGGTATGTTAGTAGAAACATCAGCAAAAGGATATGAAGACAGTATTGATTATCGTGCTTGGACACAACTAAAGAAACAGAAAAAATTTATTTTACCAATGTTAACCTTACCAGAAGATTCAGGCTATATGATATCAGCACCAACGACATTTTTAGTAGGTTCTCAAAGACTTTATATAAGAGAACCAGGAAATCAAGCACAAATTCAAAATCTACAAAATTTAATGAAAAATTTTGCTAACCAAATTGGTGTATTTTATACCACAGCAGCAGGTTTTATCGAACCATCTATCTTTAATAAAGTATGTGACGTATCAATTGATACAACGGTTTTACCTGTGTTAGG
>CAPBNZ010000050.1:6446-13566 GCA_948585895.1 uncultured Clostridia bacterium
AAAAAGGAAAATCAACTGATCCTTTCTGTAAAAACTTTAATGAATTATTAAATGAATGGTTTACAATAAGAGCAGTAGCAGCTTATTCTGGTTCCCAAAGAATTTACTATGTTGTTGATAATACATTAACCAGTTATGGGCGTACTTGGTCACATGAAACAGGTCATAACCAATGTAACTTCTTATTCTTTAAGAGAAATGGATTTAGACCAGTCGGTGGATGTAACAATAATGATGGATCAGGAACAGAGGATTATACAGACGGAAATACAACCCAAGGATTTGGAGATGGAGCCGTAAACTTTAACTTAAGTTATAATTATGATAGTAGTCAAGTAATCACTACAAACTTAACAACCGAAAGAATTAACTCTACAGAAAAAATAGAAAGTTATTATAAAAGAATGTTTGAAGCCATAGACTTTTTAGACTATGCAGAAGCAAAAGCATTTTTACAATTAACACCAGAAGAACAAGCAAAAGTGGCAGTACAAATTTACTATCCAAATGCACCAGGAAATTATGCTAATGTAGGATGGAAACCAATTACCAAAGAAGAATTTGAAGAAATGGACTTAAAAACAGTGGAAGACATCTATGATAATCAAATTACCATTAAACCAGGTGTAACTAAACCAGTTACACAAACAGGTGAACAAGGTTTATATGGTTCAGAGCATATGTATATAAGACGTTGGTATCAACCATATAATGAAAAAGGAAGAACCCATTCTTATGGATTTACTTACACATCATGGCAAATGCTAGGAATTGGTGGATATGACGGAGGATATATAACCTACTTTAGTGGAAAGAGTAATAATGACTTAGATGCCATTAAAAAAGTAACCAAAGACCCAGATATGACATGGAAGAAATTTAAAACAATGCGTTATGAATTGATGGAAGATAGTTGGAATACCATTCCATACTTAAATTCAGATGAATTAGTAGAAAAATATGTAGATGCATTAAAACTAGATGCTTCAAACAATGATAGAAATGTTAGCAGTAGTACGAATGTTAGAAGAGTGAACTACCATTACTTAAAACGTGTAACCGATGACTTTAGAGCAGAAGTATTAGATGGAAATATCCAAAAAGTTCATATCAAAACAGCAGAAGAATTTAAACAAAAATTAACCGAAAATCCTCGTGCTTACTATGTATTAGACAATGATATTGATTTCTCTAGCATAACAGAAGGAAATGCTATTGTCGATGGATACTTTATGGGTAAACTAGATGGTGGAGGACACAAATTAACAGGAAATACAATTCCAATCTTTAATAACATTAAATTTGCTTATATTTCTAACCTACAAGTAGAAAATAGTAATATAACAAGTAGTTTAACGAATGTAGGAGCATTTGCTAAAACACTAGAATATAGCCAAATGGAAAATGTACAAGGTAAAAACATTACCATATCTGCTACCAATAAACAAGTTGGTGGATTAGTTGGTAGTATGGCATATAGTTTTGTAAAAAATGTACATGTAACAGGAAGTAATATAGTAGGAACAACAAGAGTTGGAGGAATTGCTGGATATGCTGGTCAAAGCCAAGTAGAAGAAAGTACTGTAAATGGAAAAGCACGTTCAACAGGAAATGCAGCAGGAGGACTAATAGGAGAAATTTATAGTAAAGCAATCATTAGAAATTGTTATACAATAGGAGAAGTACAAGGAAACCAAGATATTGGTGGATTAGTTGGCTATGTTAATACCTCTTATATTATCAACAGTTTTAGTCATACAAAAGCTACTGGAAATGCTGGTATAGCAAGCTTTGTAGGGCAAACAACAAGTAACTCTATCATAAAAAATAATATTACTCTAGTAAATCAAACAGTAGGATATAAATTTGATGGTAGAACAGCTACTGATAAATTTACGAACTTTAGTGGAAACTATGAAAATAAATCAAATGTAGGAAAATCAACAACAACAAGAGCAGGTATTGACTTTACAGGAAAAATTACAGAAATAGATGGAACAGAAGTTAAGAAAGAAAGCTTCTATACCAATACCTTAACTTGGGATAACAACATTTGGGACTTTAGCAGAGTGGCAAGTGGTGGATTACCAAAACTAAAAAATGATGACCCAAATGATGTAGGAATAACAGGCGAAAGATATAGTATAACCAATGCAGAAGAATTTGAAAGCCTATTAAAAGAACATAGAGAAGCAACTTTTGTAATTGAGCAAGATATTGACTTATCTACTTTAGAAAGTACAACTACCATTATTGATGGTGTATTTATGGGAAGAATTGAAGGAAATAACCATACCTTAAGAGGAAACAAAGTACCAATTTTCCATACGGCTCGACATACCTATATTGAAAACTTGAAAATAGAAGGAAGTAACATCAATAAAAATGAAACAGATGTAGGAGCACTTACTAAAATAGCAGATAATATAGAACTTAAAAATGTAATAGGAAAAGATATTACAGTTACAAACAGAAGAGATGATACTGGTGGATTAATTGGTATTATGACATATGGTGACCTAGAAAATGTGCATATCATAGGAGGAAATGTAACAGGAATTAATCGTGTGGGAACACTTGCAGGATATGTTGGATATTCTAACATAAAGAAAAGTAGTAGTAATGGAACGGCTACTGGCACAGGTAATAATGTTGGTGGCTTTATGGGAGAAATCACCAATGGAACCATAGTTGAAAACTGTTATGCAAGAGGAACAGCGAAAGGAAACCAAAATGTAGGAGGATTTGTAGGACTATTAAGCAAGGCATCTACGGTAAGCAATTCTTTGAGTACAACAAAAGTAGATGGAACAGATAGCGTGGCAGGATTTGTAGGACAATCGATTACCAATTCTATTGTTAAAAACAACATAGCATTAGGAAATCAAGTTAGACAGCACTATAAATTTGATGGTAAAACAGTTCAAGAACAATTAGAAAATTATGAAGGAAATTACGAATACGAAGGAAACAAAGGTATTGCTACTGGGGCAAGAGAAGATATTGACTTTACAGGAAAAATAAGTGTAGCAAACAGACAAAATATAACAAGTAAAGACTTCTATACTAATACTTTGGGCTGGAATGACAACATTTGGGACTTTAGTACAATTGCATCTTATAAGACACCAACCTTAAAAAATAATGACCCAAATGAAAGCGTCGAAATTGGAATACCAGTTCATACAATACGTACAGAAGAAGAATTCCAAACGTTAATAACACAATATCCAGATGAAAACTTTACATTAGAAAATGATATTGACTTATCTAACTTAGAAAGTACAACAACCATAATTAGTGGTGAATTCATAGGAGAAATCGATGGAAAAAATCATAGCTTAAAAGGGAATACGGTTCCAATCTTCCATACCATTCGTTATGCAAAACTTACTAATTTAAAATTAGAAGGAAGCAATATCAATAAAAATGAAACAGACGTAGGAGCATTTGCTAAAATAGCAGACAAAGTAGAAATCCGAAATCTAGTAGCAAAATATATTACAGTAACCAATAAAAACAATAATACAGGTGGCTTAATTGGTACAATGACCGCTAGTGATTTAGAAAATGTGCATATTATTGGAGGAAATATAACAGGAGCTGGTCGAGTAGGAATACTAGTTGGTTATGTAGGAACATCTCATATCAAAGCAAGTAGTAGTAATGGAATAATAGCAGCAACAGGCTCAGCTTGTGGAGGATTGGTAGGAGAAGCAATTAACAATACAATTATTGAAAATAGTTATTCTCTAGGAGATGCTAAAGGAAATCAAGACATAGGAGGATTAGTTGGAGTTTTAAGACAATCTAGTGTTATCAATTGTTTTAGTACATTAAAAGCACTTGGTAATGCAGGAGTTTCAGGATTTATAGGAAAAGCAGAGATGAATAGTATTGTTAAGAATAATATAGCATTAGGAAATCAAATGAAACAATACAAGTTTGATGGAAGAACTGCCAATGACCAGTTTGAAGGTTTTGAAGGAAATTACGAATACGAAGAAAACACAGGAATTTCGACTTTAACAAGAGAAGGTATTGACTTTACAGGAAAAATAAGTGTAGCAACCAAACAAAATATTACCGATAGAGCATTTTATAGTAATACCTTAGGATTTGATACCGAAGTTTGGGATTTAAGCTATGTAAGCCAAGAATGTATTCCAAAACTAAAGAATTGGGATCCAAATGAAAAAACACTAATCAATAAGATAGACACCTATCAAATACACTCAGTAGATGAATTTATAAGCTTAATCAATGCCCATCCAGATGGCGTATTTGATATTCAAAATGACATAGACTTCTCAGGAAAAACATACACAATAGGAAGTTCTGTAGTGTCAGTATTCTATGGTGAAATCAGAGGAAATAACCATACAATAACAAACTTAACAAATGCAACCTTATTTGGACAATTTAATGGAAAAGTAGATGGTTTGAACATGGAAAATTACAATTTTGGAGCAAAATGGAAAAATGGATTTATTGATTGGAGTACAAGTAACCCATTGAGATCTAGAGTAGCAGCTTTTGCACTAAAAGCATCTAATGCAACATTAACAAACATGAAATTTACAAATATGGTTGTGTTAGGAAATACAACTGTTGCTGTCATAGTTGCAGAAGATGAAAATTGTACTTATGAAAATATTGATTTGAAACAAGTGTATTTAAATGGAAGAACCCGTGGAAACCAAACTGCAGCAATGGTTGCTATTAAAGCAGGAGGAACCATTAAGAATTGTTATGTACAAGGCGAACTGTATGGAAGTGGTTTACAAAATGGTGGCGTAGTATCCTTAACGAAAGGAGAGGTTACCATTGAAAATGTAATAGCTAATATGTATGTAAGTTGTGGTTCAGCTACCAATGCAACAACTTGGGGGGGATTTGTTGCCAAAGTAGGAGATGGAAATTTAACAGTTAAAAATTCAGCTATGATTCATAAACTAGAACAAAATGGCAATCCAATTAACAAGTTTATAGCGACAGTAGCAGAAGGAGCAGTAGCAACTTTCCAAAATTGCTATGAAAATGTGCAAGCAAATGGAATTGCAAGTGATACCATAGAAGGCATTAAAACGGTTACCGATGAAGAATTATTAACCAAAGACTTCTATACCAATACCGTATGTCTAGATGAAAACATTTGGAATCTAGATAATATTACAGAAGAAGAGATAACAAGTGTAGACAATCAACTTACCAAATTTATCACTTTTGGATTAAAGGTAAATGAAATGATTCATGAAGAATAAAAGAGAAGTTGATAAAAATGGATAGAAAAAAGGGGCTGTAAAAAAAGTCTCACTAAAAAATGAGTGAAGAAATTCACTCATTTTTTGTATAGAAAAAAGCCTATATTTATTGAAAAATAAGGCCTTTATGGTATAATTTATATATGAAAACAAATAACTATACCAATAATAATTATAAACCAAAACAATAAAAAAACGCCATAATTATTGAAAATTAAGGCGTTTATGGTATAATTATTACATGAAAAATCCAATTAATACCAATAAATATTATAAACCAAAACAATTAAAATTACCACTAGAAATTGAAAAAATTATAGAAATTTCTGATCCAGTATATAGTTTTTGTGAAGTTGTTGATTATATTGACCTAAATTCATATTTTGTAAAGGAAGGTTACAAAACAGGTCGTCCAAGATATAATCGTACGAATTTGCTTAAAATTATATTATTCTCATTTATGGAAAATGGATATTTATCTTTGAGAGGCATTGAAAAGTCATGTAAAACAGATATTAGATATATGTACTTATTAGATGATATGGATGCTCCTTCTTTTGCTACTATTGGAAATTTTATTAGAAAAGATTTGACTGATACCATAGAAAATATATTTATTGAAATAAATAAGATTATTTTTGAAAAAGAAAATGTAGATTTAGAACATACCTATATTGATGGAACAAAAATAGAAGCAAATGCAAATAAATATACTTGGGTATGGAAAAAATCATGTATAACCAATAGAGATAAAGTGTTTAATAAGCTTACTGAATTAATTGAAAAAATAAATAAAAATGAATTAATGTTATTTGGAATAAAATTTGAAACAAGAACAGAATATGCTATTGAATATGTTGAAGAAATACTTGAAAAATATAAAGAAATATTAAATATAGATGAAAATAAATTTGTTTATGGAAAAGGAAAAAGAAAAACCAATATTCAAAGAAATTATGAGAAAATAAAAGAGTATAAAGAACGATTAGAAACTTATGCTAAACATATCGAGATTTGTGGTGAAAAACGAGGAAGTTATTCAAAAACAGATAAAAGTGCTACATTTATGAGAATAAAAACAGACTATATGGGAAATGACCAATTACTACCAGCATATAACCTTCAAATAGCTGTATGTGAGGAATATATAGGAGCATTAGATGTTAAACAATATGCTTCAGATATGGACTGCTTTATACCATTAATGGAGAAATTTAATCAGATATATGGAAAATATCCAAAATATCCAATAGCAGATGCAGGATATGGTTCATATAATAATTATTTATATTGTGAACAACATGGAATGGAAAAGTTTATGAAATTTACTATGTTTGAGAAAGAAACTAAAAATGAAAAATATAGAAATAATCCATATAGAGCAGTTAATTTTAAGAAAGATATAGAAGGAAATATAGTATGTCCAAATGGAAGAAAGTTCAAATTTAAACAAGAGCAACATGTAAGGGGAAATAAATATGGGCGAACAGAAGAAGTATATGAATGTGAGAGTTGTGAAAATTGCTCGCACAAGCAAGAATGTTGTCCAAAAGCAAAAAATAATAGAACAATAAGATTAAATCGAGAATTAACATCAATACATAAAGAAGTATTAGGTAACCTAAACTCAATCCATGGAGCATTACTTTGTATGAATCGTAGTATTCAAGCGGAAGGAACATTTGGAATAATAAAAAGTGATAAATCATATAAGAGGCTAAGAAGAAAAGGATTAGAAAATGTTCAATTAGAATTTTTGTTAGTTGCATGAGGTTACAATTTATATAAATATCATAATAAAAAGAATAGATTGCAAAAATGTGCTTAAGATTCAAATATTGAAGTTACATAATACA
>CAPBNZ010000051.1 GCA_948585895.1 uncultured Clostridia bacterium
CAATGGGGACCAATAGGGACCAATGGAGACGGAATCGATGGATGTTAAAATAAATCCTCTAATCGGTATTTTTTTTCTAATTTTTCATCAAAATAAAGCCTACTTACTAATTTAAACTCTTCTAACGCTTCTTCCTTTAAATTGAAGGAATATAATCTTTTGGGTGGTGCTGTTACTGTGTACTTAATGGCATTTAATGTACTCTTACTAATTTCTATTGTACTTGTATCTTGCTTGCCACATGTTATACATTTTATGCCATTATCTTTTATACTAAAACAACTTATTTCTTGTTTTGCTTTGCAACTCGTACATTCCGTTACCTGTGGTCCAAATCCTAACAAACATAATAGACGTAATTTAAAAACACCTAATACCATATCCAAATTTTTGTCTGTTTCAGATATGGTATAAAGTGTGTTCAATACCAGTTGTAATATTCGATAACAATTTTGATTTTCATGTGTAACATCTTGTACAATTTTATTGATATGTACTGCATATTTTAATTTATCTAAATCAATTCTAAGATTGTAAAATACTTCAATTGGCTCAACTGAATTGATATGATAAGTTTGAGAACCTTTGAATACTAAATATTCTCCAAAACAAAACATCTGTGTACCTGCCAAAAGAGCACTCTTTGGTCTTCTTGCTCCTTTGGCTACACAAGAAATTTTGCCGTATATTTGGTGTTAATATGGTTAACATCTTATCAAAATCTCCTACATTATTTTCTGATAATACAATTCCATTTATTTTTACATTTGCCATTTTATTTCCTCTTATTTTTCTGAAAAGGGGTTGTTTCTTTTTTCCTCCGAAAATGGTTTCAAAGAACACTCCTGTATTTTCTTTTCCATATCTTCTATTTGTTTTAATTCCATAAAAGCATTGATATCTCCTGTATTTTTAAAGGTTTCCCATGCTATTTTTTTAATCATAATCGTTACTCTCCTTTGACTTAAAGTTTTACCTTTAATTTTATCTTTGGCATTTTCCTTGCTTTTTATACAATTGGTTTTATTTTTGTTTGAATTTATTGACAATGGTATCATTTGATTGCCAATCTTCTTTGACTTTAACCCAAGTTTTCAAATTTATTTTCAGTCCAAAATTTTCTTCCATCTCAATTCTTGCTGCTCTTCCTATTCGTTTCAACATTTCGCCTTTTTTTCCTATTATAATTCCTTTATGTGATTCTCTTAAACAATAAATGGTAGCTTCTATGTCATTTATTTCTTCTCTTTGTTTATTTTTTCTAGTCTTCATTTTTTCTACTTCTACATAGATACCATGTGGTACTTCATCTTGTAATAATTTTAAGGCTTTTTCTCGAATTATTTCTTCTGCTAACTGTCTTAAAGTTTGGTCTGTATATTCCTCTATATCATAATATGCTGGACCTGGTTTTAGGTTCTTTTCAATCTCATCTAATATAACTTCTCTATACTTCTGATTGGTTGCTGAAATAGGTATTACTGTTTCAAAATTATACTCTTTTCTATAAATATCTATCAATTTTAGGAGAGTTTCTCTTTTGACTAAATCAATTTTATTAATAATTAAAATCGTTTTTCTTTTTGCTTCTTTTATTTTTTCTAAAATGATGCTATCTCCTCTACCAATCTCTTGACTGGTTGCTTCGATTAAAAATAAAACAACATCACTATCCGGAATGCTAGAAAAAGAAGTCTCTATCATTGTTTCATTCAATTTCGTTTTTGGTTTATGGATACCTGGTGTATCAATAAAAACAATTTGACTATTTTCTCGATTTACAATTCCCTTAATCGCAGTTCTTGTTGTTTGAACCTTATTAGCAATCGCTGCAATTTTTTCTCCTACTAATAAATTTAATAAAGTAGATTTTCCTACATTTGTTCTTCCTATTAATGTTACAAATCCTGATCTAAATTCTAACGTTTTCATTCTTACTCCTCTTTTTTGGAAATTCTGGGATAATGACTAATTCTCCAGATTAAACACTTACTTTCTTATTTTTATCCTTTCTATTATACACCATCTTTTTGCTAAATTTGTAGAATTTGAAGAATTTTTTATTTTTCTTTCTTTCTATTTTTGATTATTGCCTCGCGAAATGTGTTTTATTGTATAGGAAAATGCCACAAGATATTAAACTTTTTGTTTAATTTTGTGGCATTTGTTTATGCATAAGCTTGGCGTTTTTTAAAACTAAGTAGATTTGTAATTTCACTTTCTGTATTTTTCGCTTTTTTTGTTTTTCTTGCTCTTTCTTGTTCCAATTCTCTTTTTTGTTTTTCTGCTATAGATTGACAGATTGCCTTTTGATAGGTAAAGTGCGTATCTTGTGCTATTTTATTCCAGTTATATTCATTTCTTACTTTATTTTTTGCTTTTTTTGTTATATCACTACAAAGTTTATGGTCATATAATAATTCTAATATAGAATCTGCTATTGAATTCGCATTTCCACAATAGGCTTTCATTCCATTACTTCTATGATCTACAATTTCATTTAATCCCCCAATATCTGAAACAACAATTGGATTTTCTGACAACATAGCTTCTAATGCCACAATACCAAATGGTTCGTAGGTACTTGGAAAAACAGATATATCAGCTGCTTTATACATTTTTTGTACGTCTTTTCCTCCCATATAACCTGCAAAATATACTTTATTGTCTATTCCCATAGCATTCACTTGTTGCCTTAATTCTTCCAACATACCACCTTTTCCACATATAACAAGTTTCGCATCATGATATCCTGCTAATATCTTTGGCATAGCTGCAATTAAATGTTGAATTCCTTTTTCATAGACTAGTCTTCCCATAAATAAGATAATTTTTTCATTATCCATTGCATATTTTCTTCTAAAGTTATAATCTCTTTCTATCCCATTAAATAGATTCATGTTAACCCCATTTGGTATCACATTTATTTTATCATAAGGTAACCCAAATAATCTTTGTAATTCATTTTTCATATAGTTGCTATTAACAATTACTTCGGCTGACTCATATGTTAACATCCATTCTGTATCATTAATATATCTTTGCTGTTCATCATGAATACCACTATTTCTTCCCGCTTCTGTTGCATGAATTGTAGAAACAATTGGAATATTATAGGAATTTTTCAAGGTTTTCGCACTATAGGCTACTAACCAATCATGTGCATGAATAACGTCAAAATTCCCTTGTTCTGCTATTATTTCATTCGCTTTGGCAATCATATTAAAATTCATTTGCATAACCCAATCTATAAAATTGTTTGGATTTATCATATAGTTATTTACTCGATATACTTTTACTCCTTTATCATCTTCAAAATCAGGTGCCTCTCCATCACGATAAGTAACAACTGTTACATCATGCCCATCTTTTAATAGTGTCCTAGATAAATCATACACTACTCTTGCGATTCCTCCTACAACTCTTGGTGGATATTCCCATGTTAACATTAATATTTTCATGGATGTACTTCCTTTCTTTTTTCATTTTCTTTTGTTATTTTTTATTATCTGACATTTTTCTTCAATTTATTATATTGTATACAAATTTCCACAAAAAGTAAACGCTTTTTTAAATTTTTTTATCTTTTTTGTTATGATTGCATCCATGTTATCAATTTAAATGGGCAAAACCCATGTTTTCTCTAATTTGCATAAGCTTTGTTGGATAGAAATAACAGTCTGTATCATTACAGACTGTTATACTATTATTTTCGAAGTATATCAAAAATTAACCTATTTATTTTAATCTTCTGTATTCTCTTCATTTGATGTCAAAGTATTTGAGTTGTTCGTTGTGTTTACAGAATTTGTATTATTGGATTGATTTTTCACATCATTTCTGGATTCTTTTGCTGTGATTCCATTTCTATTTAGCCATTCTTCCGCATCCCATTTTTGGTCATTTACAGTAATATAATAATGTCTTTCTCCTCCACTAATAGTCATATAGATATCATCTGCTACTGTTGCAAATAATTCTGAACCTTCTGAATTAAGTAATGTATATTTTTTATCTTTACATGCAACCAATACATTATAATTTGGAATAACTAATAAATTTAATGCATCTTTATTACTAGAAGCAATATATCCCAAACTATCATATTTGTATTCTACTACCTGTTTTCCGTTTTTATCGAATAATCCCCAATATTCATCTTTCCTAACAGGTATTAAATTTTCTGCTAATAGATATCCATTTTTAATATTGTTTTGTGAAAATCTTGAAATGTCAATTCCAACTTCATCATTTTCTATATATATTTTTATATTTCCTTTAATATCGATTACACCATATTTTTGGTCTTTTTGAACTACATATAGTCCTGCATCACTATCCATTAATTCAATACTATCATATATAATTTGTACTTTTGTTTCTTTTGCTGCTGATAAGACACCCACTTTCTTATTGTTTTCTACTAGAAAATCTCCTGTATTTTGAAGATAGGTAATATTGTCATATTTAGGTTCTAATATAACAGTTCCATCTGTTCCTATTACACCATATTGTTTCTTCTGTTTATCTTTTAATACAATTAGTTGATTTTTCAAAATACTTTTTTGATTGTTAAATACACTATCTAGTTCAACATATCCATAATCTAATACCTTGCTTGCATAATATTGATATAAATAGGGTAATGTCCAAATAACAATATTATTGTCTTCTTCGTTATATTCAAAGCTAATATTAAATGCTTTTTCAAGACCTTCTGTCGAAACATATAACACACCATTAATTGCTTTTACTGGATTTTTAATATATACATATTCATATTCATTATTATTTTTTGTTAAGTCTAACTTATATATTTTATTTTGACCCAATTCAAAATTTGCTACTTCACTGTCATTTATTACATAGCATTTACTTGGTTGTTCTGATTTCTCACTGTATTCTCCATTGTAACTTTCATATCCAAAATAAGATGAAATTTCTTTTATCGGTGCATATACTGTTCCATCATTTTCAAATACTAATAAATTTTTTAATTTTTCATTTGATACACCATCTACTGTTAATTTCATAGTATTACTTTTCACATACATTAAATAAATAGCAATAGAAATAATAATCATTACTACTAAAATAATGGCAATTAATATGATAGTTGCTGTTTTTTTTCTTTTTGTTTCTTCTCTATTTTGAAAACTTTCTTCCATTAAATTCATTGTATATACCTCCCATTATTTTACATACCCATATTTTCGATAAAATTCTTCTCGGAAATTTCCTAAATTATCTCTCTCAATTTCTATTTTAACCCTTTCCATTAAATTAGTCAAGAATCTTAAGTTATGAATTGACAATAATCTAACCCCTAAAATTTCATTTGTTTTAACTAAATGTCTTATATAAGCTCTTGTATAATTTTTACAAGTATAACAATCACATTCTGAATCTAACGGATTCCAATCTCTTTCATAGGTTGCATTTCTTACCACTACTTTTCCATGCGATGTCATAGCTGTTCCATTTCTTGCAATTCGAGTAGGTAATACACAATCACACATATCAATTCCTGCTATAGCAGCTTCTATTAAATAATCTGGTGTTCCTACTCCCATTAAGTATCTTGGCTTATCTTTTGGCATGAGTGGTGTTGTATATTTTAAGACTTCTAAAAATTCTTCTTTTGGTTCTCCTACACTAATTCCACCAATTGCATATCCTGGTAAATCTAAAGCAATTAAATCTTCTGCACTTTTTTCTCTTAAATCTTTATAAAATCCTCCTTGTATAATGCCAAATAGTGCTTGCTTTTCGGTTGTTGTATGTGCTTCTTTGCATCTTTTAGCCCATCTGGTTGTTCTTTCCATTGATTGTTTAGTATATTCATAACTTGCTCCATGTTCAACACATTCATCAAAAGCCATCATAATATCACTACCTAAATCTTCTTCAATTTCCATTACCGATTCAGGTGAAAAGAAATGTTTGCTTCCATCTAAATGAGATTTAAATTCAACCCCCTCTTCTGATATTGTTCTTAAATCTCCTAAACTAAATACTTGAAATCCTCCACTATCTGTCAAAATAGGCCTGTCCCAATTCATAAATTGATGCAATCCTCCTGCTTCTTTTACCAGTTTACTGCCAGGTCTTAAATATAAATGATAGGTATTAGATAATATAATTTCTGCCTTTACTTCTTTCTTTAATTCTTCTGGTGTCATAGACTTTACCGTTGCTTGCGTTCCTACTGGCATAAATACAGGGGTCTGAATATCGCCATGAGGTGTATGAATTACACCTCTTCTTGCTCCTGTTTGTTTACATTCGTGTAATAATTCATAAGTTACTGCTGATTTCATACTTATCTTTCTCCTTTTTTGTAATATTTAAGCAATGCTGTGGACTTAAAGTATAATGTATTATTTAGAAATAAACATAGCATCGCCAAAACTAAAAAATCGATATCTATTTTGAACTGCTTCTTTATATGCACTCATCATATAATCTTTTCCTGCTAATGCTGATACTAGCATTAATAGAGTTGATTGAGGTAAATGGAAATTGGTTATTAATCCATCTAATATTTTAAATTGATAGCCTGGATAGATAAATATTTGTGTATCTCCTTCTGCTTCTTTTATCGTTCCATTTTTGTCCGCTACTGTTTCTAATACTCTACATGAAGTCGTTCCTACAGCAATGACCCTTTTTCCATTTTTCTTAGCTTGATTTATTATATCTACATCTTCCTGTTTGATATAATAATGTTCTGCATGCATTTTATGATTTTCTACTATTTCTTCTTTGACTGGTCTAAAAGTGCCAATTCCAACATGTAATGTTACATTGGCAATCCTAATACCTTTTTCTTGTAATTTCTCTAATAATTCTTCTGTAAAATGCAATCCTGCTGTAGGTGCTGCTGCCGATCCATTATATTTAGCATATATGGTTTGATATCTATCTTTTTGCTTTAGTTCTTCATGAATGTAAGGTGGCAACGGCATCAATCCAATTTTATCTAAGATTTCATTGAATATTCCTTCATAATGGAATTCTACTTTTCTGGTTCCTCCTGACATTATTTCTAGTATATTAGCTGTTAATAGATTTTCTCCAAAAGTTACCCTTGTTCCCACATGAAGCTTATTTCCTGGTCTAACAATACATTCCCAAATGTCTTTTTCTATATTGTTTAAAAGTAAAAACTCAACTTTTGCACCTGTTTCTTTTTTTCCATACAATCTTGCTGGTATTACTTTAGTATTATTTCTAACTAAAACGTCTCCTGGTTCTAAATAATCAATCATATTTTTAAAGATTTTGTGTTCTATCGTTTGCTTTTTTGTGTTTAGCACCATTAATCTTGATTCATCTCTTTTTTCGATTGGTGTTTGTGCAATTAATTCTTCTGGTAATTCATAATTAAATTCTGTTACTTTCATTCTATCTTTCCTACCTTACTTACTAGATTTTGTATCATTTCTTTGATTTCTTCTAATATATTTTCTGGTTCCTTAAATTCATCTTTTCTCTCATATGAATTGACAAAATTCTTATTTTTTGCTGGTTTTAATACATATATTTCCTTTGGTAACCCTATTTTTCCTTCTTTTGTGTTAATATTTTCATTCATATAATCAGTATACCATTTTTTTTGTCCTATTAGAGTTTCATTTTGGTAACCATATTTTTGATAGTCGTGTAATTCTGGTCTTTCATAGCCATATTCCTTCGCATTTCTTTCCAATGAATGTAAGAATTCATGTAAAAATACTTCTTCTGGAAACGTGTTAATTCTTTGATTGTATTTATAGATATAACTTTTGGAATCGTTTGGTAAGCGTATATTAGAAAAACCAATTCCATAATAATCCATCGAACCTAGTCCTATCCAATCATTTACTTCAATATCATTTTCATGTTGCTCATCTCCGAAGTCTCATAATAGCAAATATATGGTCATAATCACCAGCAGATATTGTTTCTTTTATTTGCTTTTCTATATCTTCTGCTGCTACATAATATCCAAATTTATTGTCATAAGATAATTTTGATAATGGCTTCTCTATTTGATATATGTCACATTTTGCTTTCATTTTTCCATTGGATACATTATTACAAGCATTCTCAAATCGTTTTATGGTATTGGTAATATCTTTTATATCATTCTGGGTTACTTGCAATTTTACTTGTTTTTGATCAATCATTACATTTGTTGTTTTAAAAATAAAACAAGCAAACTTCCAATTATTATCTTTCTGGACTATACCCTCCTCTAGGTAAAAATCAGAAAACCAAGCTTCTCCCTTTGCTTCTCCTAAATATCCACCTAATCTAAATCCAATATTTATCTCTTCTCTATTTTTACTATTAAAAATTAGTTCAATTTTTTGCCACTCTTGTGTGCCTTCTATGGCAATTGACCTCTCAGTTGTACCTTCTATTGCTATTTGTGCTCCTATTGCTGAATTTTCTTCTTTGTTCTGTACATTTTTTGTTTTTACCATACATGTTACTTTATATGCTTGATTTTTATCTACTTTTATCGTTTTGTAAAACATAGCATCATTATATTGGGGAGATTCAATTTTATAGCTTTTTTTATTATTATATTTTACTTCCTTATCCCTAGAAAAATTAGAAGTATACATGTTTTTTTCACTTCTTATAAAATAGTGGAAGTTGTTCATTTGATAATATTGATAGGCAAAGTATAAAATAATAGCTAAAAATATTAACGATATAAAATAACTTATTTTATGTTTTTTTCTGTTTTGCTCCATAATATACCCTCCTACCTTTTGAAAATATTATACTATATCTTTATTATTTTGTACATAGATTTTTTAAGCGATTCCTATCAATATCTAAGTAATTATCCCCCAGCAAGCTGGGGGATTTTCTATACAATTAGCAGATTTTTATGATTCTTCTTCCTTTACTTCATTAAAATCTTTCATACTTAAATTAATCCTATCTTGGTCATCTATGTTAATTACTTTTACTGTTACTTTATCTCCAACATGAAGCACATCCTCAATATTTTTTATTCTTTCTTTTGCTATTTTAGAGATATGCAGCAATCCTTCTTTTCCCCCACATCCTAAGTCAACAAAAGCTCCAAAGTTCATAATACGAACTACTTCTCCATAGTAAATTCCGCCTACTTCTACTTCTCTTACAATGTCTTCTACCATTTCTAACGCTTGGATTGCTTTTTCATTATCTGTTGAATATATGAATACTTGTCCATCTTCTTCAATATCAATTTTTACCCCTGTTTCTTCAATGATTTTGTTTATCACTTTTCCACCTGGTCCAATTACATCCTTTATTTTGTCCACTTTAATTTGTGTACCTACAATTCTTGGGGCATATTTTGAAATGTCTTTTCTTGGTTCTCTGATAACTGGTTCCATAATGTCATCTAAAATATATTGTCTTGCTTTTCTTGTTCTTTCAAATGCTTCCTTAATAATTTCATATGTTAAGCCATCACACTTAATATCTACTTGAATTGCTGTAATTCCCTTTTCTGTTCCTCCTACTTTGAAATCCATATCGCCAAAGAAGTCTTCCAATCCTTGAATATCTACTAGCATTACATAATCTTTATCATTATCTGGATTCGTTATTAAGCCTGTTGAAATACCAGCAACTGGTCTTTTAATTGGTACCCCTGCATCCATTAGCGATAATGTACTTCCACAAATACTTGCTTGTGAAGTTGAACCATTTGATGATAATACTTCTGATACAACTCTAATCGCATATGGAAATTCTTCTTTTGATGGCAATACTGGTACTAATGCTTTTTCTGCTAATGCTCCATGTCCTACTTCTCTTCTTCCTGGTCCTCTACTTGGTCTTGCTTCTCCTACTGAATAACTTGGGAAATTATAATGATGCATATATCTTTTGGATTCTTCTGTATCAATTCCATCTAACACTTGCTCTTCACTTATCATTCCTAATGTTGTAATAGACATTACTTGTGTTTGTCCTCTTGTAAATAAAGCACTTCCATGTACTCTTGGTAATAGTCCTACTTCGCAAGATAATGGTCTAATCTCATCTAATGCTCTTCCATCTACTCTTTTATGTTCAAAGTAAATCATTTCTCTTACACATTTTTTCTCTAATTTGTAGATGGCTTCTCCTAAATCTCCTTTGTGTTCTGCTAATGCCTCTTCTCCAAATTTTTCATTATAGGCTTCTTGAATTTTATTTGTTAATTCATCGATATTTTTATCTCTTGCTTCTTTGTCTTGTTCTTGTACTTTCTCTTTCATTTCTTCTTTGAAGTTTGTTTCTACAAATTCGTATACCTCCTGGTCAACTTCAAAAGATTTGTACTCAAACTTTGGTTTTCCTATGTCTTTTTGAATCTTACTGATAAATTTACAAATTTTCTTAATTTCTTTGTGTGCTTCTTTGATTGCTTTTAACATTAAATCATCTGGAACTTCGTTTGCTCCTGCTTCAATCATTGTTATTTTCTTTTCTGTTGCTGCTACTGTTAATGTTAAATCACTTTTCTCTCTTTCTTCTACTGTTGGATTAATTATAATATTTCCATCCACTAACCCAACATTTACTGCTGCAGTTGGTCCATTAAATGGAATGTCTGAAATGGCTAATGCTGAAGCGGCTCCTATCATAGCTGCTATTTCTGGTGAATTATCTTGTTCTACACAAAGAACGGTTGCTACAACTACTACATCATTTCTAAAATCTTTTGGAAATAATGGTCTTAATGGTCTGTCAATTGCTCTTGATGTCAAAATTGCTTTATCACTTGGTTTTCCTTCTCTTTTTAAGAATCCTCCTGGAATTTTTCCTACTGAATATAGTTTTTCTTCAAAGTCTACTGATAATGGAAAGAAATCAATTCCCTCCCTTGGCTCTTTTGATGCTGTTACATTGACTAATACGCATGTATCTCCATAACGTACTAGCACACTTCCATTTGCTAAACCTGCCATTTTTCCTGTTTCTATTACAAGTTTCCTTCCTGCTAATTTTGTTTCATATGTCTTAAACATAATTTTTTCCTCCTTTTTTATTTTACTTCCTTTCAAGCAAGTTTAGATTGTAACCTCTATCCTATATTACCCCTATCTTAATATAGGATACAAGCTACCTTCCTATACTTGCTTGCGTTTTTCTTGAATGGATTAACAAAAAGTCCATGCCAAAAGCTATGGACTTTTTTACTTTATTTTCTTAATCCTAATTTTTCAACTATTTCTCTATATCTATTGATATCTTTTTTAGCTAAATAGTTCAACAAGTTTCTTCTTTTTCCTACCATTTTTAAAAGACCTCTTCTTGAGTGATTGTCTTTTTTGTGGATTTTTAAATGTCCTGTTAATTCATTAATTCTTTCTGTTAAAAGAGCAATTTGTACTTCTGGTGAACCAGTATCGTTTTCCTCTCTTTTATGGGTATTAATGACTTCTTGTTTTCTTTCTTTTGTCATAGTTTTTCTCCTTTCTCAAGGCTCTTATTCATTTGAAAAACATGGTTTGTTCTCATTATTTTTCAAATTTACACCTTCTACTATATTTCTTAACCTTTAACTGAGCTAGAAGTTTAGGTGCTAATCTTTTAGCTAAGTAAAAGGTATGTCTTTTTGACATACCTATTGTACTATATCTTTGAATAAATTTCAAGTGTTTTTTAGAAATTTCGCTTTATTGCTTTGGAACCATTTATAAATCATTTATTTTTACCAATTAATAATTTAGCAAACCAGCAAGATGACTATTTGGCTTTTGCTTCTTCTCTTTCTTTCTCCCAATTAAATATAGGATAACCATTATTTAACGTCAAATTATCCATTGTATAATGAGAAGACTTCAAAGTTTGAATCATTTGCTCTGATTTTAGAACTTCTTCAGATGTCCCAATGATGCCAGCAATAGAACCGTTGTGTATAACCAGAACCATAACTAGCTGTACTACCTGCAACAGGTATCCAATAATTATTTTGATATGTTACCGTCTCACCAGAAGCATATCCGTGTAATAAATCCTATATTAAAAGGTTTTGTGTTATCTCTTTCAACTATGCCTACATTGTAGCAATTGGAAACCACTGGATAAGTACCACCCATTCCTCCTCTAGCAACAACGCCACCGTGTACACCCCTGTCCTAATCCACTGACCCTTCCTGTATTATAACAAGAATCAATCGTAGTATTCTTTCCTGCTGCACAGGCATAGGAGCATATGCCTCCAATTAATCCATTACCATTAACAGAATGATATTTTGCCACAATATGACCTTTATTAACACACGCAGAAACAAGTGTGCCATTATTAGGACAACCAACAATTCCACCAACAAAATTCCCTTCTATGTCTCCTAAGTTTTCACATTCTTGCACAGTAGATGCATTTGCCGTTCCGAACAATACCACCAATTGCACATCCATGTCTTTCTTTTGTATCGTTTTTATATTGTATTTTTATATTGCTAGAACATCTACTTAACTTGCTACCTTCCTCTGCCCATCCTGCAAAAGAACCACTATAAGAACCAGCATAGATAAGACCATCTTTTAAAGATAAATCATGAATTTCGCCACCTGTTAATCTGGCAAATAGTCCTTGTCCATTTAAAATAGGATTCGTTCCTTCATTCTTACAATATAATCCATAAATAGTATTGCCATTTCCAAAAAACTTTCCACTGAATTTTTTTATTGGTTCCCATGATTCAGCAGCTTCATTAAAATGAATGAAACCATCACTATCTTTTGTGTATTTCCCTTCATTTAAATTAATGTCATTCATTAATCTTACATTTCTATTTTTAAATGTTGTTCCAGCATTTACTTCATCCCTAAATTTTTTCATGTCTGCTACTGTTCTAATTTCTAAGTCTTCTACCAATTTGGTTACTGCAATTTCTGCTGTTTTATAGCCTCCTTCTTTGTCTCTAGCCATTATTTTATAAGTTGCATTTTTCCTTACTTCTTCCTGTAATTCATATTTTCCTTGTGCATTTTTTCCTGGCAGTTCTAATTTTTTTCCATTGCATGTAATCTTCTCTATTTCCCCCTTATAAGATACTACTATTTTTATGGCTGCTATTGTATTTTCTTCTTTCATTTCTTGTGATAAGACAATCTCTATTCCTTCATTTATGTTTCCTTTTCCTAAAGCTTCTACTATTTTTGGAACTGCTCTATCAAGTTTAAATTGCCATCCTTCTACTATCACTTCATCATATTTTATGCCATTTTCTTCATAACTGTCTAAAATCATGATTCCTTCTGTTTCCAGTTTTTCCTCATAATTATTTTTTCCTGTTTTTTTATCTATTATTATGTCATTTAATATCAATTCTAGCTTTTCTTTTGCCTCTGCTTCTTCGTTTTTTACCTTAGCGTCTTTAACTTTACTAAATATTCCATTTTCTTTTGTTAATGTACTAATGGCAATAGCAGCTAATATCACTAATACAATTATTGTCCTAATATTCCGTTATGACTATTTTTTTTAATTTAGCCAACATTTTGTAATTTATTATCTTCATTTCCTATATT